>CAZVNH010000029.1:9023-13082 GCA_964628575.1 uncultured Thermoplasmatales archaeon
ATAAATTAAATGAGTTAAATATAGTACCAGATCTGGTTCTTTTAGACATTATGATGCCTGACTTTAGTGGTTGGGATGTAGCAGCAAAAATAAAAGAAAATCCAAAATGGAGTAATATCCCAATTATTTTTCTTACTGCTAAAGGTGATACTATGAGTATTGGTATGGGAAATCTTGCTGCAGAAGATTATATAGTTAAACCTTTTGATATTAAAGATTTAAGACTTAGAGTAGATAGAGTTCTTAGAGCAAATAAATAAACTATTTTTTGATAAGAGTTGTACAAGAAAGTATTTAAAATTATTTTAATAAATATAATTATTGTGTTAAATTTGATTTGTAAGAAATGTAAACAAGGCTCATATAAGAAATAATTTAAGATATTTGTGGTTGTAGTTAATGAAACAAAAGAGAAATGATACAAAAAGATTAAGCGATGCTTTGATAATACTTAAAGAAGAATTTGATAAACATGTAATTGTTTTTTGGTTAGAAGAAGGAACATTATTACGAGCAATAAGAGAAAAAAGAATTATAAAATGGGATGATGATGTAGATGTTAGTATATTAATTGATAATGTAATAAAATTACCAAAAACTCAGAAAGATTTTCAAAAATTAGGATATGAAATTTATTTAACAAATAGTCATTATGGTCTCAGAAATATAAAAACCAAAGAACATCTTATTTGTATTTTTTTAAATAAAAACATCAGAGGATATCTTGTAAAACTTCAAACATCTCCAAAAATTCCATTAATAAAGATAATCGAGGTATTAACAGAGATAGATTACAAATATAATAAAGATAAAACCAAAGACTATCGAAAACATTTAATTAAAATTAGAATAATAGCATTTAAAATACTTAGTAAGAGTATTCATAAATTGAATATTAGTCATAAAAAACGACTTTTATTGATTAATATATTATGGAAAATAATCATTAAAGGAAGATTATATAAAGATATTCTTGTTAGATCTCCTTACTCATTTTTATCAGATTTAAAAATAATTAAATTCTATGGTAAAGATTTCAATATCCCAAAAAAAGCTGAGGAATATTTGAGTTTCCGTTATGGAAACTGGTCACAACCTATAAAAGGAAAAAAAGGTCGAGCTATTAGATTAAAAGAATTAAAGGGAGGGATATTCTGAAAAAAAGTAAACACAAACAAAAAGTTGCACTGTTTCCATGTAAAGCTAATCCTCCCCATCTAGGTCATATATTAACACTATTAAAAATAAAAGATGATTATGATAAAATAATTATTGATATATTAGATATTAATTTATTAATTTCTGCTGATGAATCGATTGAAATATTAAAGAAAATATTAAATAATTATCCTGGAAAATTTAAATATACTAAACATAAAGTAAGTTATATTAATGGAGATTTAAAAAATATACCAAAATGTGATGAAGTTGTAACAGGCAATACTAAATTATATAATAACATGATAAAACATGGTATTAAATCAAGATTAGTAGATAGATCTCCAATATATAAGGGGGAATTTATCAGAAAAGCATATAATAAGAAATTTGGATTTAAAAAAAGGAAAAAATATCATTCTATAAAACTTGCAAGGACTAAAAAAACTAAATTCAAAAAAAGACATATTATAAACTGGATAAATTCATTTTTAAAAAAATTTTAATAGAGCCGATGTTGGCTCATAAAATATATTTTTATGGTTTTGTCAACATACTCGGGTGTCACTTTCGGGTGTCGCACTTGGGATTTTTTCATATCAGAGTCATCTATTTGATGACACAGGGGAGAATTTTTAAAGTCATTAAAACACCAACTCCCCTGTTATTCAATATTGATTTTAAGAAATAAAATCATAATATTTAACATAACGATATATAACTGAACGATTTATACAACATAAATTACTACATATGAACTTCCAATTCGTTATAAATAATATCATAAAATGGAAAAATTTAAATAACGATAGCGTATTATATTTGCTTGGTGTTTTAATGACTGAGGAAGAGAGTAATATCTATCAACTTAAAGTACCAAGTATGATGGGAGTTGTTACTACAGAGAATATTAAAAAATTTATTGAAATATTACCAAAAGTTCCTGATGAATTTGAGAATAGTGATATATCAAATATTAAAGAATATCCCTTAAATTATGATGACGCTATTGCAAGAGTTTTATCATATTTTAAATATTTAGACATTTTAACTGAGGAAAGAAAATCAAAAAGACATGAAGGCTCAATAAATTATGTTCAATTATTTCATCTTACTGACAAAGGTAAAGAATTAAAACAGACTGCGATTATAAATCCTACAGGATTATTTGAAAAATGGAAAGAAATCTTAAAATCTTCGGAGCTTTATTATTCTTTAACAAATAATGAAGAATTTAATAATTATGGTCATATCTCTAAAGTGGCATTAAGAAAACTTATTATAAATTCGTTCTCAAAAAATGTTAAAAATCCAAAGGATAGAATTGATAAAGCTGAAAATTATATAATTAAGTTCTTACAAGATTTTGATTTATTTTATTTAGAAAAAGATTTTTTAAAACCTGTTCAACAATCCAAAATAGCAACTGTGAGTAATGACAATAGTTCCGGTGAAATACCAATATCAACATTAGGAAATCTAAAAGATAATAAACAAGCATCTATCTTGTCAAATAAAAATAAACAAATCCAAACAGGATTTATTAACATCCAAAGTGAAGGGCATTTTGATTTAAATATTAAACGCAATCAACGCTCTTTAAAAATATTGAAGGGTTATATTGAGGCTCTTGAAAATGAGTTTGATACAGAAATTGAGGAGATTGATGAATGACCAATCCAAAAGAGAAAATCATAGTATTTATCGACGGTTCAAATTTATTACGCTCATGGTGGGAAATGTACCCTGGAGAACGTTATGATATATTAAAACTCAGGGCTAAACTTACAAATGGTAGAGACTTAGTAGAATCTTGTTATTATGGTTCTTATCGACCAGATAAAGAAGATTTAGAAAATAAATTTCATACATTTTTAAAAAGAAATGGTTTTAAAACTGTTATACTTCCTCTAAAACTTAGAGATAAAGGTTATGTCGAAAAAGGTGTTGATGGTGCATTACTAACCGATTTAGTATCTTATGCTCACTCAAATAAATATGATACTGCAATTTTAGTGTCTGGTGACCAAGATTATTGGACAGGATTAAAACAGATAAAAACATTAGGGAAAAAAATAGAAATCGCTTACTTTCATTCTTCTAATCCAAATAAACCAAGACTTTGTAGGAAATTAAAAAATGTTGCAGATGAATTTATTAATCTTGATGATATAAAAGATGAAATTAAAAAATAAGGTTGATAACCCAGGCAACAGAGGATAAACCTCTATCCCTGGTTTTATCGTTTTGTAATTAAAAATGTATACATATGTCATATATAATTTTTACCAAGGAACATATATATGTATATATATAGAATTTACATTTTTTTAAAAAATGATATGAAAAATTTGATAATTTCATATAAGAAATATAAGTACTTTCAGCGACCCCAACAGAAGGGATATAAGGTAATTCAACGTTTTAAAATTAGTAATATTAGTCTTGATAATTTTGGTTTAAAAATCAATAATAATGACCCCAAGAATGCGGGTAACATTCAAGGGGTCTGGAGTCATGATAGTATGTGTATCACAGCCCCAGAGCCTAAAATAGAAAATAATGGTAATAAAGATTATGATATTGTCGAATGTGTTTACTGTGGTTCTTTTGATGTTATAAAGATTGGTAAACGTAAAACCAAATGTGGACTACGTCAACGTTATCAGTATAAGGATTGTAAACGTAAATTTGTTAATGACTCTGTGAAAGGTCATAAGGCAAATGCTAAACTAATTACTCTTTGTATGGATTTATATTTCAAAGGATTGAGTTATAGAAAAATCGCTGATACACTTTTTCAGTTTTATGAGCTTGAAGTGCATCATGAAACAGTACGCAGATGGGTGAAATAAGGGCTACGCCCTTATAATCCCATTCCGCCTTCGCTTCCTCGGCAAG
>CAZVNH010000030.1:0-12830 GCA_964628575.1 uncultured Thermoplasmatales archaeon
TGAAATTAATATTGAAATATTTATTATATAAAATATAACTATTTTATCATGGTTATTATCTGGTCAATAACTATTTATTTCAAATTAAGTTTTGAAAATGGTAATAGCAATGATAAAAGAGAAAGGAAGAGATAATTTTCTTAGCTCAGAGGAACAATATCTATTCGAGGAGTTAAAACTTATTCAGAAGATGATGTTTGAAGCTGAAAATATTTATTGTAGATGGGAGAATTTATTTATTATTGCTGAAGGGATTTTGTTAGCTGCAACTGGCCAATTGTTATTAAAAGAGGAAAAAAACCTATATATTCTTGCTATAATAATTGGTTTATTTGGTATTGGAATTTCTATTTTATTTCTTATTATTCAATATGGCAACTATGTTTATGCACGTGCTAGATACGATCGTTGGGTAAATATTGAGAAATTAATACAAAAACCATTGAAAAATAAAAAAGGTGTGTTCATGGCAATAATTAAATATCAAACCAAATGGAGAAATAAATACAAAAGATATGGATTTTTAGGATACCCTACTTGGTATGCAAGGATATGTTTACCTATACTATTTATTGCTATATGGTCTTTATTTACACTTTTCACCATCTATTTAATTTATTCTCCAAAATAGGTTTTAAAGGTATTTTAAAGACCGTTTTTATTTTTCTTATTAATTAAATATAACTGCTCAGCATTTAAAATCAAATCATCTCTGTCTTACTTTATTGAACTTAAGTTGCAAAATACTAAAAATTGATTTATTTTAAAAAATCCTATATAAAACTTTCTACGAGAATCTTAATTTACGTGCAGAATACTGAATTTACGTGCAAAACTGAATAAACGTGCAAAGCGCTCCACAGTAGCTTTGCACGTAAATTACCTAAAAACAATGAATAAACGTGCAAGTTGTTGAATTTACGTGCAGAATAGATAGATATAAATATAATAAAATTAGCAAATTTAATAAAATAATTCAACTATAGTTTGATGATTTTTGAGTTGATTTTTATAAATATTCGAGTGGATTAAGTTAAGAAGAATATTTATATTATTATAAAATATTGATTGTACATAGATCATAACATGATAAAAAATAATTATCATATAATTAAAAAAAAAATTGAATCCATTCCAGAAATTTTAAAGGGAGGAATAATAACCTTTTTTCTATCGATAATTTTAGTTACTGTTATAAATTTTTTTTCTCCGAGTTTAGGTTTCTCCCTTGATTTAGTACAGAATATTTTTTTAGGACTTTCCCTATTTTTTATTATTACTATTCTCTGGTCAGTACCAATTATAATCAAATATAGAAAAAGTCTTGATTATATAATAAAAGCAAAAAAACATCCTATCTTTCCTTATATGAAAAAACAGATTAAAAAGACATATGAAACAATAATAAAAGAGATAAGTGGAATCAACGGAGCTAAAATATATCCTGAGGATATGAATAATCTAACTGAAGCTTTATTCGAATCTGGGAGGGGAGAATACATCGGGGTGGAGAGCAATTTACCTAGTACCTATTTTGAAAAATACCCAAATTATTTAGACTACCATAAAAAATATCTTCAAAAGAAACAAAAAAAGGGAGCGAGAATACTAATAGCAAAAGATGGTGCAACGATGTATGATGACTCTATTATGAATGCAACCCCCTACAGAAAATTTGTCAATTGGCATAAAGAAAATAAAGTAGAACTACTTTGGATAGATCGAGATAAGGCAACGAATATAAAAAATAAATTAAAGTTGGAAAGTACTGATATTGGATTGTGGAAAAAATCATTTGCTGCACTTTTCAAAACTGAAGATGAATATATTAATGTAAAATTATTAGAAAATAGTGATAGATTTAAAAAAGCGAAAGAGTATATCGAGAATATTGTCGAAAATGCAACTAAACTCGAACTAGAGACGACATTATTATCAGACAAACTTGTAAAATGCTGGGATGAATACGTAGGTGATATTAGTATAAGACATAAGACTATTGGTTCAATACTTTTAAATGAACTAAAAGTTTATCAAAACTATCAAGGAAGAATATTGGATGCTGCAGCTGGAATGGGATATGAAGGGTTATTTTTATTAGAAAATAATTTTGATGTTACATTCAATGAGGCTGATCTTGGATTTAATGAAAAATTAAAAGAAAAAATTGAAGGAAAAGGATATAAAGTAGATTTAGGGAAAGTGGACTGGCGAGATTTAAGTAAACACTACAAAGAAAATTATAAAGCAGTATTAGTACTTGGAAATTCTTTATGTATGCTAAGTGGGGAGGAAAATAGAAAAAAATGTATTGAAGAGTTTCATAAAATTTTATCAACTGGAGGAAAATTAATTATTGATCTTAGAAATTTTTCTAAGATCGAGAAAAAAATAATCGAGGATAATGAATATATTAGAACTAAAAAAGTCATGTACAATGGAAAATTTATTGATTTTAAAATAACAAAGAGAGACGATAAGTATATATCTTTTGATTTTTTTAAAACTCAAGGTGAAGAGGAGATAGGAAATATACCTGCTGAAATGATTAAAGATGTTGAATTTAAAAATATTCTTAAAAAGGTTGGATTCAAAATTGAAAAAATATATTCTGATTTTCAGGAGGGTTATGAAGAAGACGCAGAAATATACACATATATAGCTATAAAGGTCACTTGATATTCAATTAGAGTTTGTTCCGCTCTTTATTCCATTTACAATAATTACAATTCTATGATTTTTTAAAGACTTTTAGTGCAAAATGGTGACTTTAGGTGTAGAAGAGATAGATTTAAATATAAATAATGAAACTTTTATGTTAATATTTTATTAACAATTATCAATTTCATATTGTGATTTAAAATGATAGAGTGGTATCAAATTCATGATCCTAATGCAGTTCAATTTAAATGTAGTTATTGTGATAATTATGTCGCAGAAAAAAATTATTTCAACACGCAAGAAGATTCAAGAATGTCTAGTTCTGGCATGAAACTTATTTTTTGTCCAAATTGTAGTAAGCCAACTTTCTTTGATTATGATGGAAATCAATATCCATCAGAGAAGTATGGAAATAACGTGAAGAATTTACCAGAAGAAATCGAAGAATTATACAATGAGGCGAGGTTATGCATTACAGTAAATGCTTTTACATCTTCTGTATTAGCTTGTAGAAAATTATTAATGAATATTGCGGTAAACAAGGGTGCAAATGAGGGTTTAAAATTTATTGAATATATAGATTATTTAGATAAGAAAAGTATCATTCCACTTGATAGTAAAGATTGGGTTGATCAAATTAGAAATTTAGGAAATGAAGCCACCCACGAGATTTCTCTAAAAACAAAAGAAGATGCTAGAGAAGCGATAGATTTTGCTGAAATGCTTCTAAAATTAGTTTATGAATTTCCATCTAGAATAAAAAGTAATAAGAAAAAATAAAAATTCAAAATTATATTTGATGTTTTTATTTAACATATCTAAAAGTCACTCCACTTACTTCTATATGTTTACCGACCTTCTGTATAAATACATGATCTTATCCTTCTAATCCAATATTTCTTATATAGTCAGTTATCACTTCTCTTGCTATTTCAGCTGTTACAACATCAATATTGTTGTTTTTCATAACTTTTTATCACCTCTAGCATATAGAATAGTTTAATCTTAAAAATCACTTTTAAGTTAAAAAGAGAATTTTTAGATCGCGTTCATTTATAAACAAATTTTTTGAAGAAAAATTATGAGATTATTTTTTGTTTTCGAAGATAATCAATTAGATTCCCTGGAAAATTTTGATCTTCTCTAACACTAACAAAAGGCATATCGACATGATTTTTCATTTCTCGTGGGGATGATTCTGTGGTTACAAGAACTACTTTAAAACCAAAGCTTTGAAAAAGTTTTGCCTGTTTTTTTTCTGTTGGTTGAGATGGGTTTGTTGTAGCTAAAATAACACATCCACTATTACCTTGTTTTATAAAAATATCGGCCTCAGTTTCATTATCTACTGAACCATTATGTTTAACATCAACGCTACTATAAACCAGAGATTTTGGACTGGCTTTTTTTACTGCATTGTACGACATCGCTTCCAAGAATTTATTCCCACCACTTAGCCACTCAACCATTATAGGTTGAGGAATATGATACATTGGAAACGCATCAATTTTTTTTGAATTACAAAAGAAACATACTTTTTCATTTGATATTGAAACTTTGTGACAACCATTGCAATAATTGAAACCAACTCCTGACGATTCCAAAATTTTATTCTCAAATAGGGGTATAACTAAATGTGACATACTATCGGAATTTGTGGCTACTGACATAAAAAATTTATTTAGAGGCAGAGCATCCTCATATTTCATTGTTTGAATTTTAAAAAGCATGTTCTTATTTAGGTTTGGTAAAAAGGTTCTTAAGGATTCAGCAGGCGATTTCTTAATAAATAGGAAAGGTAAATCTTTAACTTTATTGATCAATTGCTTAAATTGGGGAATTTCATCGTCTTCTAGTATCTCTTCGTATGATCTTAATTCTTTAATGACTTCACTTATATCTGCGCCAAATGATATTTTAGATTTTTCTATAATTACATGATGATAAGGTGTTAAGAAAGTTTTTCTTAACTTAACGTTAGTATTTAATATCTCTGAAAATTTTACATAATATGGATAATCAAAAACAGGTGGTTTTCTATTATCAACAACTAAATCAAAATTTCTCTGCCCGTGCCAAACAGAAACCATGCTTTACCAGCCGTATACTTCTTTTGCACGGACAACAATTTGAGTCATTGAATAGCCATGATACTTTGACCATAAAACATCTAATTTCTTTTTATCATCTAAACTAATATGTTTTCCAATAAAATTGAGAAACTCCTTACCATCTTCTGTTAATTGATATATGGCTTCCTTTGCTCCGCTGGAGTATTCAACATCATTTTCTTTTAAGAAACCTCCAACGACAAGGTTTGAGACAAGATCGAATAACTGAAAGGAAAATGGACCATAGTTGTATCTGACAAATTCAAAGTCGAAAGGGTATTCAACTTCTTTTTGTCCTAACATAATCATTTTTTGAAGCTTTGTTCTACCCCAAAATCTACCAGATTTATTAATGAGATAAAGTACACCGTAAATATTGCCGATGGCGGGATCCATCATATATCACCTTTGTAATGTATCCTTTATATATATTTAACCTTGCTTATACTTAGATATTGTGCACTTTATGGCATTTTTGATAGATCTTTTTGCCATTTACAATATTCACAATCCTCATTAGAATCTGGCATTTCATCATTCAAAATTGTGAATGCTTTATCTATTAGTTTCTTAGTTCTTGAAGGGTTGGTTTCTACTTCTATAACTGTACAGTTAAAAGGCATACCTCTATGTAATTCACACTCATCAGGATAATAAAAAGCAAGATATGCCTTATTCGTCGTATCATAGCCCATTGCTTTTAATAGATAAGAATAAACGTCCAACTGGAGTTGATAAGATGGATGGATGTCTTCTGGTTCTTTAGATTTTGTTTTATGATCCAAGGATACAATATTATTATCTTTTAATTTCAAGTACTCATCAGGACGTCCCCATACAGTAATACCATTATCAAGTTCAGTTTTCAATGTCTTAGGCATACCAACAGCTAGCCAACCAGTTACTTTTCCTTCAATTATTGGTGGCAACTGCCCAATATCTCGATATTTGTTGAAATAATGTTTAATGATACTATCCATTTTAATTGGAATACTAGACATCGGACCAGAAGGACGTTTTATCTTCTTAACCATTTTAAGCCAGAAACAACGAGGGCAATCCTCAAGTAAATTCAAACTTGAGGGTGATAATTTATATTCCATTAGATCTCCTCCTTTCCATATTCATTAGAAGGTTTTAGTGTTTCCTCTTTTTGTAAACTATCAAGGGTTAGAAACTTAGTATCAAAACCAAACTTAATCATTTCACGAATAACTACTGTAATATTGTAGGCAATGATTTTACAAAGCATCTCATTTATCTGTGAGGTTCGATTCTTTGATTTCAATGTTTCTCCAAATTTTTTCTTAATAGCACTAAAGGTGCTCTCAGCATTATTTCTTTTATGATAGTGCTCCAAAAATTCATCTTTATGTAATTGGAAATAATGAAAAGCTTTTCTCCAAATTATAGAATTTTTAGACATCCCAGTAGCATTACTTTTAAAAGCAATATAAGCCGTGCCACCATATTTGCTAACAATTTCAAGATTTTTACGTGAACTATATGCAGCATCAGCGCTTACCTCATGTAAGTTAAAATTCTGAGCAGTATTCTTAATCAACTTCTTAAACTGTGGACTATCAGCGCCATGTTCATCCGTGATTATAACATCAGCGATAATATTAGTATAAACTCCTGTTGAGATATGAACCTTTAGCCAGTTATGTCTTTTACTAGTACCATGAGCGTAACTACAATATTCACCAAATGTTGAACAACGAAAACCACTACTATCTACAGCAAAATCAGCTTCAATACCTGCTAATGGTTGCGCACTGAGACGTACAAGCTTATGAAGGATAGATGTAATCTCAGCTTTGTTAAGCGTTGTTGACACAGCATTAAAACGAGGATTATATGATATTTGCTGACGTAAAAACGCGTCATGATACAAATACTTTGCCCTCCTACTACTGAGTTGACTATATACTTTCATTATACAACAAAAAAGCTGATCTCTAAGTTTTAACGATGGTCTACCAGGACCATGATGTTCTGGTTCATCAATAAGAGAAACAAGCTGATAAAGAAATTGGTCAAACAATTCAAACTCTTGTACCTGCGCAGCATTATACATTAACCATTCCTGTGAATACGTCACAGGAGTAACTCCTTTTACAGTATCATCATGTATATTTCCAATGCCATGATGGAGCTCTACTGCTATTGCATGTTTGCAGGGCTGTATATGACCATTCTTAACAAAATCAGGGCAATTACAAACCCATCGTTTACCATTCCACTGCACTTGATAACAAACACTACCAGTTTGTGATTGAACAAGATACTTGAATGGATCAAGCTCTTGTATCCCATTCTCTCTTGAGAGTATTATTTTTGCCTTTTGTTCCTTTAAAAAAGAATACCTGCTTCTATTTTCTTTATAGAAAGGTTTATTTTCTCTGTTTTCTTTATTTTTATCTCGGGGTTTGATACTCATGTTATCAGACCTCCAGACCTTTGGAGTGCCACCAGTACTCCATTGGTCAATTTTTGTTTGTTTAATGGGCATAAACCTGATGCTATACTCACAGTATATTACTATAGGTATATAGTTGGTAGTATATAAGCTTTACCTTTGATAATATACTATAGGTAATTTTTAAATAATGGTTAAACTATTCATCTTTTGTGGCAATCGAAGAAATCACCGTTAGGAAATGCAAATGTGAAAGATGCAAACATGAATGGATAACTCGCAGTAAAGAAATGCCAAAAGTATGCCCTAAATGTAAAAGCCCCTACTGGAATAAACCTAAAAAACAATCATCAAACTAATGATAAAATGGTTTATCTAATCCCTTTCATGAGATCGCTTTTTTTTATATATTCTCTTGCAGGCTTTCTTTGTCCTTTTAATAATGCTTTTCTGATTTCATCGACTTCAACTGTATGTGTAGCGAAATTTCTCAATTTACCAAATTCTTGTCTAAATTTTTTAGCATCATATTGATATTCTAGTGGACATGAATCTGGTATGCCTTCAATGTGATGGAATCTTTTTGGTTTACTAAATTCACCAGGTCTTTTACCAATATCAAATAATTCATTTATAGGTAATTCTCGACAAAATCCATATATTGCAACTCTACCGAATATTTTCGGATCTTTTGCTGACATCCCACCTGCACCTGAGTGTAACTTTTCATTTCCATTTAACATTGCTCCAGGAAAACTTAATCCATCATCTATTAAATATATTCCCACCCATTTAGAACGAGCCGCATAAAATGGACGATTATACTGATTTGCAATATCTGCAATTTCATTTGTAAGTGTTTGTAATTTTTTTCGACCTTTTTCATCAAAAAATACATCTTCCCACCCTTGCATTGTTAAACATACCCCTGCATGGTCAATTGGTTTGAAACTTTTATTTACAATATCGATAATTTCTACATTTCCTGTATCGCCGTCTGACGTAAGGACTGTTTTATTAAGACTGATATGAAACCATATTCTACCAGAAGAATAATAAGGACCATCCAAACGTTCTCGCCATAAAAACGCTGTAGAATTATTTTGCTTTACTACAAAATCCCTATCTGCTTTGGATGAACTTGCGTTAAGTGTTTTTACTGCTGGAATAAAACTTGTAGAGGGGTATCTTTTGGCAACTATTGCTCCTTCTGCAACATGGTTTAAAAAGGATTTTTTTGTATTTAACCAGGCATCTTCAATTCTCGCTCTTTCTTTTGGTGTTTTTGGTATTTTTTTAATTTTCGCTAATGATTTTTGTTTTTGTTTTGTCATTTTTTTATATCTTTGAGACAAAAGATGATGCAATTCTGTTTTAATGAACTCTCTTTCAAAATCTGGCAACATAGCTAATGCATCTTTAATATTGTTTTCAACAACTGCCAATCTATAAAATTTTCTGATCGGGCCTATATTACCTCTAAAAGCATGTCTAATTAACGCCTGTGGCATTAAGTTATGAAACAATTCAGGAGGTTCATACATAATTACATGATGGTTAAATAAAATAGATAAACCTGCATCATGTAACTCTTTATTGAGTGGAGGAACTGACTTAACTAAACTTTGCCATCTAAAAGCAGGAATACTAATTATTTTCGCTTCTTTTAATAAATTATGATTTTTTATTAATACAAATAAATCTTCTCTTCCTTCAATTTCATGTATAAAATTTGGAGTTTGAATTTTTCTTCCATGTATTTCAAATTCACCACATAAAGCATTTTCTATTCTTTTTGCCTCTAAATTGACTTTACTTAGTGGATGGTCTTCTCTCTTTTCTTTTTTCTTTTTTTTAGGTGGCATTTACTTTTTCTCCATTGCTATAAATTTTTTTCATTTTTTCCATTATTTTTGGAACAAGATCTAAAGGAATAATCACTCCTCCTTCGATTTGCTCTCCTTCGAGCAATGTTGCTCTTTTTTCAATTAGATGAAGCATTAAAGTGTTATCAGGTCCTTCAGCTAAACATACTTCAAAAGCAAGATTACTATATTCAACTCGTTCAATACCAAAATCATGTCTTGGTTTACCATTTATATAATACATAGTGATTTGTTTACTTCTTCTTAATTTATATGCTTCTCTTGTTGCGCATAACTCTTCAAGATGTTTACGTGCTGTTTGTGGGTTTATACCTACCATATTGGCTATTTCTGAAGGAGTAGCTCCTTGCATTCCTGCTTTTCTTAATGCACCGCGAACTTTATCTCTGTTAAAATCATGGGCAACATCTTGATTTGTTTGAATTATAAATGATTCATTCTCGCCAGCAATATCTTCCATTAATTCATCTTCTTCAAACATATCCAGGTGTAAATCATCAGTAAGTTTTTTTGAATTTGGTTCCATATCATCACTCAATATTCAATATTGAGTTATCATATATAAATATTTCTATCAAATTCTAATTTATTAATATTTTTCTAAAAAAATTATGCCAAAAATTTATTAGACATTTCTTGATTTTCATATACAGATTTGATAGGGAAATTGGGAAAAATGAACGATGAAAAGAAAGTAAAAATATTAGAGTTTCATAAATTGAGAAACGAAATTCAACATAGAGCATTGAATTTTCTTGTTGTTAAAAAACAAGCTATAAATGATACAAGATCTGTTTTTGAAGAATTTTATCAAAATATGTTTCCTAAATTTGCAGATTCATTTCCAGATTTGATTTTCTATTAAGACTTTTGCATCTTCAAATTTTTTATTGTGCAAAACTGCTAATCACTAATTTATAATATTTAAAGTTATTAAAACCAATATTAATATTATAGAAATTAAAGCATATAATGAAAACATAATTCTCATATTTCTCAATGAATTACCACCACGCTTTTTAGACTCATCTTTTATTACACCTTTAATAAAATCTTTAGTAGTATCATATTTCTTTCCAATATCAATAAAATCATCTGAAAGATAAAAATTATCTTTTAATAGGACTTTTCTATTTGTGTCTCTTTCATCATGGAATCCAACTTTTTCTTCAATTTTAATAAGGGTTGCCACTCTTTCAAATAATCTAGAATATTCTCTTTTATAATCAATATAACCAACAAAAGTAACAGCTAGCATGAAGATTGGTAAAACAACAAACATCCATAGAATATCATGAGTAGGGTATAGGTATATGATAATTGTTATTGTAGCTGTTAAAAAAACACCAAAAACTGTTGTAGTAAATTTTATAGTTTCCCATTCTCTATTAGAAAAATCTCTTCTATCTTTTTCATATTCTTCAAATAATTTTAATAAATTACTATTTGTTACCACATTTTCCCTGTTTTATCAATCCTTAATTAGTATTTAGATGGTTACATCTTTATTTTTTATTAATTTTCTAAATACAAGATTTTAATAAAAATATAATCTAAAAACTTAATATATGGAAAATTCGAAATTTTATTATTATGTAAAATAGGCATTTATTTTGCAATTGAAGGATTAGCATGGATTAGTATGCAAAGATTAGAGTTACAACAAAAATGAGATGTTTAATTACATTCTATATAAAATTTTCTATGAAAACTTTAATTTACGTGCAAAATGTATAATTTACGTGCAAAACAGAATAAACGTGCAAAGCCCTCCACAGTGGCTTTGCCCTAAAAGTATGATTTGACTTAAAAGTCCACAACTTGACCTAAAAGTCTAAACCTGTAAACAATATTATTCAAGAAAAATCATTCAGTATTCTTTTTTTCTGCTTCTTTTCGTAAATGCTCAATTAGATCTTTTCTCCAAGGATAGAGACCTTTACTACCTCTAATTGGTCTACGATCTAATATTGCTTGAGCGATATATTTCAACTCATCAGCTCCATTTGGTGTCCATCCATTACGAATAGCCCAAGTTCTAACAGAAACTGGATCATAATGTTCATTATTTTTGTATAGTATACGGAATAATTCTACAGCCATTTCCTTATCTCTTGGACTCGATAATCCTGTTGAAATATTCACACAAGTAGTAAGTGTCTTTAAAGCCTCCCCAACAACAGGATTATAGTTGCCGTCTGTTTTTTTCCAGGTATTTCTGGATTCCACGCTCTTACCCATTCTTTTATATCAATATTTTCTACCCACGGAACAACAATTACTGCTGGTGTATTCTTTACACTATCGATTTTGTCAAGCATTTTTTTATCAACATAAACTCCGAATATTATATCATCGGTGGATAAATTATGAAAAGTTTTTTCTGTTTCTAATTTTAAAGTTCCTCCACTCGGTAGTTTTACTTTCTGACCTTTTAATAATGCTTTTGATACATCTGTACCAATTGCTGATTCAAGAGAAGTTCCCTCAATATTTCGTTTAGTAGGAATAAACAGAATTGCATCTCTTGAACCATATTTCTTACTTAATTCATCAAGTAAAAATATACCTTTCTTAATAGGTACATTATCCGGTCCATCTCCTGGTATATAATATCTTTCAACATTCTGACTCATCTTTTTCAACTCTCCGATTCCTTAAATCTTTCTTAACTTAAAAAAACCAACTATTTAAAAAACTATATTTTTTTATAACATTTTTCTTTTTAAAACTACTATAGTATGTAATGATATTTGTAATTCTGACTCAATATTATTAATTTGTTTAATTATTTTCTCTTTGTCATCAATCATAGTTACCAATATTAATTCAAATTTTATAAAATAAATAGTTTATATTATGAATATGCCTAATAAAAGAAAAAAATATTAATTTTTATTGAGTTTATATTGGTGTCACAATCTTGGTAATTTTTCCGATGATTTTAATACTACGATTTTTTGTTATCTCATATTGAACTTCATCATCAGGGTTAAGATTATATTTTTTTATAATATTTCCCTCGCAGGGTTCTCCATTGTAATATTCTCGATCGTTTGGATCTATACATTCGATATATAAGCTTACAATTCCACTATGTGTGTTTTTTTTCATATTTTTCACCTAAAATTCTAAAAATAATAAAACCATATTAATTTGAGTTTGAGAGGATGAAAAAAGGAAACAAGAATAAAAAACATAAAAAAATTAAAAATATAAATATCCCTGAAGTAGATTCATCTCAATTAGAAAGTACACCACATGATACCTCAATACCTAATACAGATATAGATCCTAAAAATACTGCAATAAATGCTGAAGATGAAAAATCAGATTTTAATTATTATAATGTATTATCTAGCAGAGTTAGCTCTTCAGCTACTGACTATTTTCCAAGTGGATCATCATATCCTTGGACAGATTTGACAACTGAAGACAAATGGCATTCATCTGAATATATTAAATTTTTAAAGGACTCAGAAACAAAAGATAAATCTAAATTAAGATTTAATGATAAAGAACTTGAAAAAATTGAATCTTTTACTAAAAAAGAAGAATGCCATAGATACAGATTAAGAAAGAATAAATCATTAGCGTTTTACGATACTCTTTTGATATTATTTGATAATATATTAAAAATATTACCTGTAGTAATGCTTTCTTCATTACCTTTAATTCTGTTAAATAAAACCACATTTAACTCAAATAGTTTAAACATTGAACTTATTAAGTATATTTATGGAACAATGT
>CAZVNH010000031.1:0-12527 GCA_964628575.1 uncultured Thermoplasmatales archaeon
GGTATATGTCATAATGATCTTCATTGCCATTCCAAATTATAGTAATCATATGCCATGTACCACCAGAAATCGTATTTGTAATAGCAGTTCTCTTCTCTCCATCTTCATTAACTATACAAAATGTTTCTCCATCAATATGACTTGTACAACTACCAAGTGTAAAAGTATATTCAAAACCAGGTTTGAAAGCTATTAAACATTGATTAGGTGAACTTGATGTTATTGTCTGATCAGGTTTAAACCAAAAATTAATTCCTCCATGAGTAGAATAGCCAGAGGCTGAGATTGAACAATAATCATCTGTTCCATCAAAATTTAATGCATATCCATAGTTTTGAACACAGTCAGATGTCCAACTTGCACCATACATTGTACCAGTACCCTGACCCACGTAATTATAAAAAGAACTTCCAGTTCCTTCATTAAAGGGAAAATATGCTTTTAAATGAATCCTTATATCACCCCGATCTTTAGATTCAGTGGCTTTCAGAATACCTTCTACATTAGCATGAATTAATGTAGAAGATAAAATTACAACTGTTATTATTAAAATACTAATTATTCTTGATTTATTCATAACTCCTTTTACCTCCACATATTACTATTTATTTTTTTAAAATATTCATAATTACTTGATGCGATAAATGCTTCATCTAATAAGGATAAAAATCCTATTTTCATTCCTTTATTAGATAATTGATTTTTTATTTTATCACCTCAAAAAGTGAATAAATAAGAAAATATATTGGAAATCTAACAAAATAAAACAATTTTTTTTAAAAATGATATTTTTCACTAAAAAAGAGAAAAATATTTTAATTTTTAGTTTTATTTTACTTTACATTATTTGTTTTAGTATTTTATTTATTATTGAAAAATTATAAAAGAATTTATTAAACAACTGATAAATAAGAAAATATTCTATTGATTTACCTTTTGATTTTACTGAAATCCAATCACTTTGAGCACCCTTTGAATCCTCAGCAATAATTCCTACTTTACTCTTTCTTCCTTTACAGTCTATTTTTGCTTCTTCTCCTGAGTCATAATATGTTGTCCATTTGTCGATTCTTTGGTCGTTATTCCATGATACACCGTATCTGATTTGGTCTCCATCTGAATCTGTTGACCTAACAATAAGTGTTTGATTTTCTTTGTCATAGCTACAAATTGGTTTTACTGGTCGTTTAGTTAAAACTCCAAAGTATATATCATCAAAACGAACTTCTACCAAAGGATTAGGTTCTGTGTTGGGAACACTATATTGTATCGCTCGTAATTTTACATATTTTGCATCATTTTTATACTGTGTGAATATTGTTGTATTACAATCTAAAAAATTCCATTCTGAAGAATAATAACTAACCAGATTCATTCCCCCAATTGAATGATATAATTCATTATAATATTGAACACCAAAACCTGCTCTTTGGTTAGGTTCAGCTGCCTTTAAAAATTTTACCCATCCTTCAAGTTTATATTCATTTTCTACAAAATTTATTGGTATAAAATCTGTTGTTTCCCAGATTAATATTTGAATAACATTTTGTTTGTATGTTAGATTTAAACTTCCAATTGATTTTTCACCAGAATGAGAATAATTGGAATTCCAATGAAATATACCATTCGTATTAGGATCATATATCCATCCTGTAGGTAATGTATCTCCTTCTTCAAAAGACGGATTTGGTGCTAAATTATCATACGTACTATTTATAATTTTTATAGGTAAATCATTCTCTAGATGATTACTAATATCGGGATATTTGATTTCCCTTTTAACTGATGAACCCTCAAAAATATAATAACTTTCCTGCTTATTTTTATTGGTCTTTTCTTCAGAAATGCTTAGTACAGTGGATGTATTTACTATCAATAGCATACAAATTAAAATTCCAATTATTTTCTTTTTCATATTTTTACCTCAAGAATTGAATAATCAAAAGAATATATTGGAAATCTAACAAAATTAAACATTTTTCATTAAAAAAAATATTTTTCACTAAAAAAGAAAAAAATGAGATTGTTTAGATTTTTAAGATTCGTTGAAATAACTGATATTGTATTGGATGGTTTTGTAGAAAGTTTAGGAATGGTGTGCTTATTATTCGGTTTCTAGGCATACTAACAACAAGAGGGTCTGACCATTCGCTTTGTAAACCATTAACATCCTCAGCAATTACCTTAATAAAATATGTTCCTTCTGAATCCCAACTATGGTATGTATTAATTATTTCTCCAGAAATATAATAATTGCCATTATTATTATCCCATTCATCAATCAAATTATCGTTTCCATACCAATCCCATCCATATTTTATATTGTCTCCTTCAGGATCAGTTGTATTTGTAGAATATGGATACAACTTATCTGTATTACCTTTTATCTTACCTGTAGGTTTAGATGGTTTATTTGGAGGATAATTTTTTTTAAATATATATGCCGAGCCAGAATCTTCTCCACTTTCATTATCACCAATTGATCCTATGATTGCATAATCTTTATTTATTGAGACAGAACAGCCAAAATAGTTATCAATTCTACCATCTAATGGGAGTAATTTATCCTGTTCAGTCCAGTTTATTTCTAATCTTTTAAATATATATGCAGCACCAGAATCTTTACGAATATCATCGTCTCCATTTGCTCCAATAATTGCATTTTCTTTATCTATCGAGACAGAATTACCAAAGCAATCCTCAGCTTGTCCGTCTGATGCTACTAGTTTATCTATCTGGTTCCATTTTGTTTCTGATCTTTCAAATATATATGCTGAACCAGAATTTTTTGCTTTATCATCATCATAGTGTGCACCTATAATAGTATAATTTCCATCAATTGAAACAGAACATCCAAACTGGTCATATTTTGCTCCATCTAATGCAAATATTTTATCATCTTGTTTCCAGGATGATTGTTTAAGTTTGAATATATATGCTGAACCAGAATATTCTCCGTTTGTATCCTCCCCTATGGCTCCTACAATTGCGTAATCTCCATCTATTGATACTGAATAGCCAAATTGATCTAAGCTTTCTCCATCTGATGCGAGAAGTTTATCCTCCTGAGCCCACCATGTTCCTGATCTTTTGAATATATATGCAGAACCAGAACCTTCTCCATTGTCATTATTCCCAGTCGCTCCTATTAAAACATAATCCTCATTTATTGCTACAGCACAACCAAATTGGTCTAAAGCTTCTCCATCTTTTGCTAGTAGTTTAGCCTCTTGTGACCATTCTTTTTCTGATCTTTTGAAAATATATGCAGATCCTGAACTTACACCTTTGGCGTCATCTCCTATTGCTCCAATAATAGTGTAATTTCCATCTATTGATACAGAGCAGCCAAACTTATCATATTCACTTCCATCTAATGCAAGAAGTTTAGCTTCCTGTTTCCAGTTTGATTGGTTTCGTTTGAATATATATGCAGAACCAGAATCTTTTCCATTGTCATCATCATAAGGGACTCCTATTATAGCATATTCTCCATCTATTGAAACAGAGTAGCCGAATTGATCTAAGATTTCTCCATCTAAAGCAAATAGTTTAAATTCTTCTAGCCATCTATCATTTGAAATAACACTGTTATTAATAACATTTTGAGTTAAACTATGGTAATTATCATTATTGATATTTAATAATTCATTTTTATCTAAAATATTATCTTTTTTTACAATGTTTATATCTTTCATATTCAACGATAGCAAATCATAATCATAGCTTTTTTCTTCTTTAATATTTGCTTCATCGATTGCTTCTACTCCACAAATAGTTGATAAAAAACTTATAATTATAAAAAATCCTATAGTCAAAACAATTACCATTTTTTTTCTTAACATATTTGCTTACCTCCATACATTTTTATTTGATTTTTTAAAATATTTACAGTTACTTGATTCGATAAACGCTTCATCTACTAAGGATAAAAATCCTCCTTCCATTCCTTTATTAAATAATTCATTTTTTATTTTATCACCTCAAAAAGAAATAAATAAAAAAATATATTGGAAATCTAACAAAATTAAACAATTTTCATTAAAAAAAATATTTTTCACTAAAAAAGAAAAAAATGTTTAAGATGGTATAAGAATTTTTTCTATAAATGGTAATGAAAGTAAAAATTGTGAAATCTTTGGAAATCTTTCAAAAAGATTTTCTAAAAAACCACTGGTAAAAGAATCAGGTGGATGTTCCTCATAAACTAGTATATTATTAGCATAATATGTCCTAGTTCCGGAAAACGATAATATGTTATAAGTCTGGACAAATTCATCATTATATTCAATTTTCTTTACATCTATCCATTCTTCATCTGAATTAAAAAGTTTATCTCCAACCTCAATTTGTAAAAATTTTTCACTACATATATTCGCTCTTGTTGATCGCTCTGTATCTATTGCTCCCCAACCAATGTCTTCATTAGGTTTTTTAATATAGAATGGATGATCAACAGTTGTACTAATTAGACCATCATTAATCTCACAAACTGGATGAATTGGATTTCCAAGCATTTTAATTATCCATTTTGAAGATTTCCCTGTATCTATATCATATGATTTTACACAATCACCAAGTTTTATATCTTCAATATTTTTATAACTATCATCAGCCATTGTTATTTTTGTCCCAGCAGGAAAACAACAACCATTATCTTCAAAACAATAAACATGGTAATCATTTGATCCTATGTATAGTCTATCACCATTAATAAAAGGAGATGACCAAACATCATTACCTGTTTTATATCTCCATATCTCCTCTCCTGTGTTTGAATCCAAACAATAAACATGGTTATCGTTAGAGCCAAAGTAAACTTTATCATCTGAAATCTTTGGAGAAGAAAGAATCCAACCATTCGTTGGAAAACTCCAAATCAAAAATCCTGTTTCTGAATTTAAACAATATAAATAACCATCATCTGAACCAATATAGACCATACCGTTATTTACAGTAGGTGATGATTCAATAGCGTTATTAGTTTTATAGCTCCATTCTTCCTCACCTGTCAGAGCATTCACACAATAGACATACTTATTATAAGATCCAAAATAGACTTTACCATTATAATAAAAAGGAGAAGAAACTACTTTCAATCCAGTTTCAAATCTCCATATTTCTGTACCATTTACAGCATTAAAACAATATAAATTTCCATCATTTGATCCTATATAAACTTTATAATTAAAAACACAAGGCGATGAGAGTACTTCACCTTCTGTTTTATTTATCCAAACTTTTTTTCCACTATTTGCATTTAAACAGTATACATTTCCATCACTCGATCCAAAATAGACTTTATTAGAATCTAACTTAGGAGAAGAAAATATATCTCCTCCTGTTAATAAACTCCAAATTTCACTTTTATCATAAGTATTTATACAATACATGTAATTATCGTATGATCCAAAATAAACTTTTCCAGAAATCACTGCAGGTGATGATGCTACATCACCTCCAGTTTTAAATCTCCATTTTAATAATCCTAAGTTTTCGTTTATACAGTATAAATAATTATCGTTTGATCCAACATATACAAATCCATTTGATACTACAGGTGTTGAAATAACTTTATCTCCAGTTGGACATTTCCATTTAACATTATTGGTATTTGGTCCACTATAAATTGAATATAGTTGTAAATTAGAAATTCGATCGAATATTTGTAATTCATGGATACAATCTATTGACAGATTCGGTTTATTATAAATCTCCATATATTTATTTTGTTTTTCTCCGTTTATACTTGGTATTAAAATACTAATTCCTATAAACAAACCTATAATTGTAAAAACTAAAAACCTTTTTTTCAACATATATCCTTACCTCTACATATTTTTATTTGATTTTTCAAAATATTTACAGTTACTTGATTCGATAAACGCTTCATCTACTAAGGATAAAAATCCTCCTTCCATTCCTTTATTAAATAATTCATTTTTTATTTTATCACCTCAAAAAGAAATAAATAAAAAAATATATTGGAAATCTAACAAAATTAAACAATTTTCATTAAAAAAAATATTTTTCACTAAAAAAGAAAAAAAATGTTTGTTTAGATTTTTAAGAATCTTTGAAATAACTGATACAATATTGGATGCTGCTCAAATAAAAATAGGTTTATTGGTTTAATTCTCCATCCTAAGGATTTTACACATGAATCACAATCGGTTATATCATTAGCGTAATTATTTCCTGCGACCCAATGCCGGATAAGATAGGTTTTCTTTTCATAAAATGTCCAGTATGCTATTTCTCCCCATGCATCATCTACTCCATCATGGTCGAAATCCCATGCCCATTGTGTACATGGGCCATCTGGATCTACAGCTTGAGAAACAAATAATACTTGTTCACCAACTTTAGGATTGGATGGTATCCAATAAAATTCTGCTATAGGTTTTGATAATTCATTATTTAGGATTGTATTTTCTATTTCGATATTATTTTCTTTAATAGTCCTTCCATAAATTTTAATAGTAAAATCACGGGATATTGTATCATCAAGGTATTGATACAAAATTCTAATTGTATAAATACCTTTTTTAAACCATGTCCATTGGGCTGTTTGTCCCCATGCATCATACACTCCATCATAGTCGAAATCCCATTCCACCCAAAGACATGTGAAATGAGAGTAAAATGTTACTATATCACCTCTTCTGGGATGTTCGGGCGTCCAAGTCACCAAATCAGTGTTGTATAATTTAGGTTCATTTTTTTTATAAATAGGTTTATCAATTTTTTCATCCTTGTTTGTGATTATTGTTGCACTTATAGTTGTTGTAGATATCAATAGCCCAACTATTAATATGCAAAATATTTTTCCTTTCATATTTCTTAACTCCTCGCCAATTTGTTATAAAATAAAAAAAAGGAAAAAGGATGTTTTATAATATATTTCTAAGTATATTTCTTATAAACGGTATGTCTAGGATTTGTTCAAATAACAATTGGCTATTAGATCTATTTCTATGACCTACAGGGACAACTTTATCCATGTTATCTTGATCTCCATCATCATTAGCAAAGTTATTTCCTGCGACCCAATGTCGAACTAAATGGTCTCCTTTTGTATAGAAGGTCCAATATACTTCTTCTCCCCATGCGTCATCCACTCCATTATGGTCGAAATCCCATGCCCAGATTGTGCATTGCCCATCTGGATCTACAGCTTGAGAAACAAATTTTACTGGTTGACCAACTTTAGGATTGGATGGTATCCAATAAAATTCTGCTATAGGTCTACCTACTTGACCAATTTGTGGTTTTATTTCTTTTTCAATAATGTCTTCTGTATTTTTAGATTTACCTTTTTTTACATGAACAACTTTATCCATGTTATCTTCATCTAGTTTATTATTAGCATAGTTATTTCCTGCGACCCAATGTCGAACTAAATGATCTCCTGGTGAATCAAAGGTCCAATATTGTATTTCTCCCCATTTGTCATCCGTTCCATCATAGTCGAAATCCCATGCCCATTTTGTGCATTGTCCATCTGGATCTACAGCTTGAGAAACAAATTTTACTTGTTCACCAACTTCAGGTTCGGACGGTATCCAATAAAATTCTGCTATAGGTCTAGGTGTACTATCTTTAGGATGATCAAATTGTCTAGATTCTTCATTATTAGTAATTATTGTTGCACTTACATTTGTTCCAATACTCGCGCCAAATAACAGGAAAATTAATCCTATTATCATTCCTTTTTTTATTTTCTTTTTCATATTTTTACCTCAAAAAGAGGATAAACAATAAAATATATTGTAAATCTAACAAAATTAAATATTTTTTTTTAAATAAAATATTTTTCACTAAAAAAGAGAAAATATTTTTATCTTCCTTAGAAAAAATATAGGAACTTTAGAAGAAGGATAAATTTTTATTTTTTTAAAAAACAATTAGTTTTTTTCTCATTTATTATCTCTATTTGTAATATAAATAATAATTGCAGTTATATCATCAGATCCATTATATTTTTTTACTAATTTTATTAAATTATTACATTTTTTTTGAGAAAGTTCTTCAACTGATAATATATTCTCGATTTCACGTTCTGATACTATATTCCATAATCCATCACTGCATAGTAATATTTTATCTCCATCAAATACCTCGAGTGAGGTATAATATTCTTCAACTTTGTTATCTAAACCAATTGCACGTGTAAGTTGATTACGGAATGGATGATTTTTTATTTCATCTTTAGTTATATGTCCTTTACGAAACATTTCACCAGTTAGAGAATGATCTTCAGTTATCATTTTTAATTTTTTATTTCTTAAAAGATAAGCTCTTGAATCACCAACATTTGCAATATGCATTATATCTGGTTTTTGAAAAATGGATAAAACAATAGTTGCTCCCATACTTTTATAATTAATATTTTCTTGAGATTTTTGTTTTACAACTTCGTTTGTTTTATTAATTGCTTTATCTATTACTTTTTGGTAATCAATTTCATTTTCTTTTTTATTTAATTCAAAACTGTAAAAATTATTAAAAAAATCAATTATTGTCTCTACAGTAAGTTTACTTGCTACCTCACCAGCATTATGTCCCCCCATACCATCGGCAACTACAAAAACATTATCAGATATGCCAAAATAATCTTCATTTTTCAGTCTGACATTTCCTGTTTCAGTACATCCATATGCTTTAATTTGTAAGTCTTTTTTTATCATAACAATAAAGATAATATTTAAATATTATTTTTTAGACCGGGTGAAAAGAAATTTTGTGTTACCTATTCTAATAGTGTCACCATCATGTAGCTCTATTTCATCATAATGAATTTGATTATTATTTACAAAACTTCCATTTGTACTCTCATCATTAAAAATATACATGTCACCTATTTTTGTAATTTTTGCATGTCTTCTGGAAACAATTAGTTCTTGTAGAATAATGTTATTATCTTGATAACGTCCAATTTTTATTTCAGGTAAATTAATTGGATATCTTTCTCCTTCATTTTCACCTGATATGGCCCTTAGTTCAAACTCTCCTGTTTTAAAATATTTAGTTGTTTTCATTGATTCTAAATCATGTTCAGATAGTTCATCAGCCATTGAATTTAACTTTTCTTTATACTTTATTACAAATTCTTTCAAATCATGAAAATCAGGCAATGAAACAGGATTATAAAAAAAGCCTTTATCAGAATCAACATTAACAATATCTATTGTTTTTACAATTTCTTCTTTTATAAGATAATCCTTAAAAGCATTAAATTTTGATAGATTATTTTCAAATACAACTCCTGCAAAATCAAACATCCAATTATTTGTAATATATAATTGCTTAATTGGACTACCAAAACGAGCTTTATAATTATTTTCAATGATTGTTTTATATATTTCAGGAACCCCAATTCTTATATTTCTTTCTTTTAATTTTTCTGTATTTGCCTTGATAAGAACTAAAAATATTTTATCGTATATTTTTGTTGGATCTATAACATATTGAGGATTTGGATATAACAGCAATTTTTCTTCAGAGTTATTAATTGATGAAAATCTTTTTATTTTTTTTTCAATTACCTTTTTTATATCTTTAATTTTAAATTCTTTTTCGGCTAATTTTATCAATTCATCTAAAGAAATTCCTTTATTTAATTTTGTAATAATAAAAAGATCTAATGGAGTAATATTATTTTTTATTAACTTTTGATAATAATTATTTTCAGAACTGTTCTGATCTTTTTTCAAACTCATTTAAAACAAAAACAATATCCATTTATATATTCTTTATTGAGAAAAAATTAAAAATTCTCTATTTTAGAGAAAAAAAATTTATATTTGTAATCTAAAATCATCTAACTGATCACGAATTACAAGTGAAATAATAGGAATGATTTGATCTAATCCGTCATCTGTTAAACAATATCTTTTTCTCCTTCTTGATCCAGTTCCTGTACCAGGTCTTAACCTAGTTGTAGTAATTAATGGAGGATTTGATGTATCTT
The DNA here is from genome assembly GCA_964628575.1 of uncultured Thermoplasmatales archaeon. GTDB lineage: Archaea > Thermoplasmatota > E2 > DHVEG-1 > DHVEG-1 > CAZVNH01. The sequence goes on from CAZVNH010000031.1 coordinate 9,974, forward strand.
CAAGGTTTACTAATGCATCATAAATTTCTTTCTTTCTAATACTTTTTTGTTTTGAAAAGGAACTTGGATATAGCGTATTAAGATATTCGCTTATTTTTTCTTCAATAGCATCAACAGAAGTATTTTCAGGTCCATCTTTAAAAAAACGTTTATCATTTCTTAAAATATGTAGAAAAATCTCTTGATTGGCAATAACTACTCGGGATAATGATAATTTATGAGTTATGAATGGTTTCCTATAAATTTTACAAATTTCATCAAATATTTCTTTTCGGTTTTCATAAGATTGTTTTAAAATAAATTGTTTAATTAATTCATGATTATGGGTTTCTTCATCTTTTATAATTTCTTCTTTAAATTCTTTAATCAATTCAGGATGATTTTTAAGATATTCAATAAAAGATTCATTGTTAAAAGATGGATTTGTTAATAATTGATTTTTTAGGTATTCTAAATCTTCTTTCATTTTTTCCACGATAAATTATTATCTTTTGAAATCTCCTAAATCATAAATTAATAATCAAATATGTATAATTTTATGTTTTATCAATTTTTACCATAACAGCTAATCTATAATAATAATTGTTGTTAATATAAAAATTTATCAAAATATAATATCTAAAATGGAGATATTCTTAGAAAATTTATTAAACAATTAATAAATTAATGATTAGTATAAGAATTTCTATATATTGGCGGGAGGAAATAGTAATTTGTCATTAAAGATGGTAAATTATCAAGACGAGATCAATAGAATTGAACGTAAAATTATAAAATATGAGAATATAGCAAAATATTTAACAAATAAAGAAAAAGAATTAGAAGAAATAGATGTAAAAGGTTTTGATAAAGAGATAAATGAAATAAAAAAATATATTAAAGATTTAGATTCGCTTTCTAAAATCGATTATTTATTTAATAGGCTTAAAGATAAAATTGCAGATTATAAAAAGAGATATGATGTCTTACAAAATCAAATATCTGAAATTCCAGAGTATATGATAAAAAAGGAATTAACAGCAATTAAAGATCTCATGTCAAGTTCTACTTCAATATATTTAGCAGAAGAGCGAATAAAAGAGATTAGACAGAAAATAAATGATAGAAATCGAATTTGTTTTCCTATAGAATTAACACAATATACTGATTCGTCACTTATTGGCAATGGCGGTTTTGCACGTGTATATAGAGCTAAAAATATTATTAACAATAAAATTGTTGCAGTTAAAATTCCTATTACAAATGATGCAGCTATTGGAAAATCTTTTATGAGGGAGCTTACAAATTGGGTTAAATTAAAACATAAAAACATTGTCGAGGTTTTTGGCTATAATGTTTTACCAGTTCCTTTTTTTGAGATGGAACTATGTCAAACTAGTTTAGATAAATTAAAAAAACCATTAAAACCAAATAATGCAATTAATTATATGATTGGTATATCAGATGGATTAAAATATGCCCATAGTAAAAAAATAGTCCATCTTGATTTAAAGCCACAAAACATCTTATTAAAACAAGATATACCAAAAATATCAGACTGGGGGATGAGTAGATTAATTACAGAACATGGAACATCAACAATCGGGCTTTCATTACCATTTGCCGCACCAGAACAATATACTAAAAAATTCGGTAAAAAAGATGAACAGACAGATATATGGCAGATGGGAGTTCTATTTTATAATCTTTTAACAGGCGAAATTCCTTTCTGTGGAAAAGATTATAGTGATTACTTAGAAAATATTTCAACATGTAATTTTACTGAAATCATTGATAATAAAGAGATTTCATCTGAAATTACTGAAATATTATACAAATGTTTAGAAAAAAATAAAAAGAATAGATATAAAAGAATAGATAATCTTAAAAAAGATTTATCAAATATAACTAAATATAAAAAATTTTGAATAGATATGAAAAAGTATATTAAAAAAAGTCAGGTAATTAGAAATAAAAAAAAACTAAAAGAATTAAAGATTAGATTAAAAAATTTAGATAATAATGGTTTTAAACCTTTAAATAAAATTCATTTGGAAATCATTAATTTAGAAAATAAACTTAAAAAAACTTTGATAATTGACAGATTTTTTAATAAAAAAATTATAGGTTTATATATTGTAATTTCTGTTTTAATTATATTTTTTGTTTTTGGTGGTATGATATCTAATCTTTTTATTGAAGAAAAAGATCAAAATATTAAGATTTCTAATGTGGATCTATCAGAAAATAAAATTCCAATTGTAAATATAATATCTCCAGTTGAAGAGCAGATTTTATCTGGACAAGCTACTATAAAAGGAACCGCATTTGATGAGGATAATAGTATTCAAAGAGTCGAAATAAAAATCGGCAATACTCCGTGGAATATTGCTGAAGGAAATAACTCTTGGTATTATATTTGGAATACAATGTTAGTTATTAATGGCGATTATATGATTTTTATTAGAAGCTATGATGGTTATGATTACTCTAATATAATTTTTTTTACTTTTCAAGTTTATAATCTTTTAAATGATGGTATTGTTGGTTATTGGAATTTTGATGAGGGTAATGG
>CAZVNH010000032.1:0-12505 GCA_964628575.1 uncultured Thermoplasmatales archaeon
CATTGTTATTATATTCATAAAATAGGTACTGATTATTTGAAAAATAAGAATCTGGTAAATCATTATTCGGTAAAAGATTTTCATCTTTATCTTGTTTAGCTCTATTAATCCAATAACTATATTCATCAAAATCATTTATGCCATCATCATCTGAATCAGAATCTAGAGGATCGGTACCTACAAGTTCCTCGTCCTTATCTGAAAGTCCATCACCATCTCTATCTAATGTTTTATATCCTTTTATGAGATTTGGAATCGCCCAAAGTAATAGGATTAGGATAATTATTGCAGTTATTGTTTTTAAGACTTTTTTCAACTGTTATCCTCCGATTTTATAAATTTTAGTTATTAAGAAGTAAACTATAAATGTTGTATATATAAAGTATAATAAAAGAATTACTAAAATATTTTATAATACATTAATATTTTGTTAAAATTAAAAAAAATTGAAAAGTATCAAAACAATTACAATGGTGTTGAGGTTTAAATAAAAATGAAAATTAAATCTTATGGGATATTATTCTTAATTTTTTTACTTTTATTATCAATTTTTTCTATAAATCTAATAACACTAAATGTATCAGCAGGATCTATTGATATCTATAACATTGAACCTACAACTTACATTTATTATGAAGGAGATTATATCACTGTAAATTGGAATCCATCTGGAGCGGGTAACTATGTTAAAATTGATCTTTATAGAAATAGCCAATTTTATACTAATTTGAATACAAATACAAGTAATGATGGTAGTTTTTCATGGACTATACCTTCAGGTTATAAGTCAAGCTATAATTATTGGTTTAAAATAACAAGTATTGAAGATTCTAATACATATGGTGATAGCCCAACATTTACAATTGATAAACGCTATATTGAAATTACCTCGCCTTCATCTGGTGATACTCTTTTTACTGGAGAATTAAAAACGATAAGTTGGAATTCGTATCAAGCAGGGAGTTATGTTGAAATTAAATATTTAAAAGGATCAATGGAGTACACAATTGATAGTAATGTTTATAATGATGGTGAATATAAATGGACTATACCATCTAGCCTAACCCCTGATTCAAATTATAGAATAAAAATAATAAGTAATTCCTATTCTCATGTATCAGATACTAGTGAACAATTTAATATTGGAGAAAGATTTCTAAAAGTAACATCTCCAATATCAGGAGATGTTTGGTATAAAAACGAAGAAAATACAATTTCCTGGAATTCAGAGCATGCAGGTTCATATGTAAAAATTGAATTATATAACGGTTCTTCCTATTATACTACTATAGATTCTTATTTATATAATTATGGTAATCATAATTGGACAATTCCTAATTCATTAGACTATTCAACAAATTATAGAATAAAAATAACTAGTAAAACATATTCATCATTATCAGATTTTAGTGAATATTTTACTATTGATGAAAGATACATAATAAATAATTTCCCACCTTCAAATAAAAACCAGTTTTTACCTAATGAAACAGTTGAAATTATCTGGAGTTCAAAAAATATTGGAGAAAATGTTGAAATAAGATTAATAAAAGATAGCGTCCACACTGCATGGATTGCAAAAAACACAAAAAATGATGGTAATTATACTTGGAAGATATCTGACTCATATTTATCTAATAATTATTATCAAATCGAGATTAGAAGCTATGAATACAAAAATGTATATGACTTAAGTGATTACTTTTCAATCGGTAGTAGATTATTAACCATAATAAAACCACAGAAAAATGATCTATTTATCAAAGGAGAAAATATTGAGATACTATGGGAATCAGAAAATATCGGAGATTATGTTGATATTGATTTATATAAAGATGGTTCATGGGTAAAAACAATAGCATCAAATATTGATAATACAGGTATGTTTAATTGGAAAATACCTTCTAATTTTGAAACTGGAACGAATTATCAAATAAAAATTTCAAGTCCAATATATTCAGAAGTATCTGCATTTTCAGAAGGAGAGTTTTCAATAGACGAAAGCTTATTTCAAAAAGTATCCACACCATTGATTCTTTTGATAGCATTAATAGTAATAATATCTGTTTCGGCAATAATCTTAAAGAAAATTTATGCAAAAAGAACTGAAAAATTAAAAGAATCAAAGGAAAAATCTACTACAATATATCATGAAACTACAACTGATACTATAAAAATAAAACCAAAGGAATATGATGATATCTGGGAAAAAAACAAACCAAGATAAAGATAAATAATATCTATTAGGTGTAATAATTGTATTATACTGAAAAAGATTTAATAAAATGAATTTAGGTTTTAAACATGTCTTATAATTATTTTTTGTAAAAAGGTTTGAATACGTTGAAATGGATCTGGAAAATCATTGTTATATATTGTTTTTTCATTATCGATTATTTGTGCTTGTTCACAAAGATATAAATGAACACCTATATGAGAAACACATATCTTTTTAACTGTATTTGGATTTGATGGTGCATAAGAGTTTGATAGTTCAATAGTATAAGCAATAATTTTATGCTTTCCATAAAGAAAATTTTCAGATGTTCCAAGTGTTCCACCAAGACGTGGAATCAATGAATCAGATCCAGTCCATAAAGGATAACCTGAAATCTGAGAGATTCCTTCACCAAGAGTTTTAAATAGTTTTTCATGAGGAGTCTTAGCGGTTGTATGCATCCATGGATAAAAAATAAGTTCTGTACCTGAATGATATGACATAGAAATATTAAATGTTGTCATTTCAACTAAATTTTTTACAGCTCTACTTTCATTTTCTGAAAAAGGATAAGGACCACGATAGTTATAACTTGTTGGACTTTTAGTCCAAGCATTACCAAATAAGGTTGGAAATACATCATAATAAATCCAATCGTATCCATAATTACGATTAAGATTAACTCCTGTTCTTGAATCAGGATTACAGTTCTTTCGGGATCCTGCTTCAACTCCATCAGGATTTATCATTGGAATTAAATAAATCTGACAGTTTTTTAAAGCATTTCTAACTCTATCTTCATCAATATCTTCATCAATTAATCCATCATTATCATTATCAAAACCATCAATAGGATCTTCATTTAAATATCCATCCATATCATTATCTGTATTTGGTTTAGAATAATTTTCCAATATAGATTTAATAAAAAATATTAATATTTCATATGATATTTTTTCATTTCCATGATGGGCACCCATTAAAAGAATATTTGGTTCATTTTCTTCAATATCAACATTGTCAGATAATCTAACGAGCCAGATATCTCTACCTTGATATGTTTTATCTAAAGACTCTAAATGCATTATATCTGAATGATTTTCAAATAATTCTTGTAACTCTTTTTCCATATTATTATAATCATAATATTTATAGAATTTAATATTGGTTGAAGAGCTGTTTTTTTTAGCTTGTCCATTTACAATAGGTATTGTAATCAAAGATATAATAAAAATAATTGATAATATTTTACTATAGTTTTTATTCATTTTACCCCTAAGTATTAAATAATTAACAGCTGTTTATTAATGTTTGTAAAGATTTTTATAAATGTTACAAACATTTTTAATAAAATAAATCATTTATTTTATCATAAAAAATATATAAAGGGGGAGGTAAAAATGAATAAAAAATTAAAAAAATTTGTGATATTTTTAATAATATCACTTTTTATTGGAGCAAGTATAACACCTAGTATAAGTAGTGAAATTATAAAAATAAATAATGAAAAAATATCATCTACAGAAACTACTTATAAAAAACCAAATGAACCAATATTAGTTGATTCTAGTGGAAAAACTAAATTTCATGGGGTATTCGTTGGTGTACCATTTGATAAAGAAGCCCAAGACCTTGCAGATGCACTTGATAAACATCCGGGTTGGGCTCATGAACGTAAAACCGTAATAAAGGATGATGCTGCAACATATAAAAATATAAGTGCAAATATCAGTAAACTTGTTCATAGTGTCGAACCTGGAGAGGAAGTAGTTATTTATTTTGGAACTCATGGAGCAGATAACACTAGAAAAGATGGGCAGAAAGATCCCTGTGAAGGAGAAAAAGATACTAAAGATGAACCAAATAAATTTGATAACCACATTAAAGTTGCAGATGGTCAGTTAATTAGTGATGACGAGCTAAGAGAGCTTATTGAAGGATTTAAACCATGTGTAACAATTACAGTAATTATCGATAGTTGTTACTCAGGTACTATGACAGACGGTAAATGTGATGTAGATAAAGCAAAAAATGGACCTGAAGGTTGGGAAGATCCAGAACCATATGGCGATGATCATCTTGCTGTTATTACTGCATCAAAAACTTCAACTCCGACAAGAACTGCTACTCAAAAGTCTTTCACTGATTATATAATTGATGGATTGACACCAGTTGGGAAAACAACAAAAGCTGATAAAGATAAAAATAATTATACAAACGCAAGTGAAATTGCAATATATGCTGAAGAACAAATGAAAAAAGCACATAAAGGTGACAAAGATAAGGACGGTAAATGCGATGAGGATGGTGTTGATTATTATTATGATCCTGAAACAGGCGAATCAGGCTATCTTGAAATCGATAACGATGGTGATGGACTAATAGATGAAGATCTACCTGTCCCAACATGCGGTTTTTGGTATAAAAAAGAAATATTTGTAGATGCTGATGTAGACCCTGGTGGAGATGGCTCTATTAATAATCCTTATAATACTATTGACGAAGCAATAAAAAATGCAGTAGAAGGAGCCTCAATTCTTGTATCAGGTGGAATATATCATGAACATATACAGACAGAGATGAGACATTTGGAATTAATAGGTCTTCCAAGCGGTCCATATACACCAACTGGCCAAAAAGTAATTGTTGATGGTGATGGTGAGGGAACAATTATAGATTTCTTCGGTGATTATAACACTATCACTGGTTTTGAATTTAGAAATTGTGGATCAAATGAAGAAGATGCAGCAATAAGTCTTAGATCTGATTACAATGACATTTTTGGAAATACCTTTAGTGATAACCAAGCAATAGCTCTTTATTTACATGATTCGGCTAATTATAACTATATTCATCATAATGTAATAAAAGACAATGCTGGAGCTGGAATATTTATTTGGCAACAGTCTTATGATAACTATATCTTTCATAATGATTTTATAAATAATGGATGGTATAATGTAAAAGACAAAGAGGGAGAAAACATCTGGAATAGTATATTACCTTATGGTGGAAACTATTGGGATGACTATACCGGGGCTGACTCAAATGGAGATGGTATTGGTGATACACCTTATAGTATCCAAGGAGATACATCACAAACAGGATCTGATAATTATCCATGGATGCAACCTCATGGTTGGAATAATCCTCCAGAAATCGATCCAATAACAGGTCCAACAAATGGAAAATATGGAAATGAATATCAATATGAATTCTCTGTTAGTGATGAACATTTTGGACCAGGTAGTGATCCATTTGATGGCATAATCTATTGTCATGTTGACTGGGGAGATGGTGAAGAAGAATGGTTTGGTCCTGTTAGACCAGTATCAGTTATTAGAGCAAATCATACCTGGGAAAATGAGGGAAACTTTGTTATTCAAGCTCAAGCTTTTGATATATATGAAGGGGAAAGTGATACTGTTAGCTTAAGCGTTAGCATGCCAAGAAACCGAGAAAAATTAGATTACTTTTTGATGATGTTATTGGAATTTCCAATATTGTATAGATTATTAAAAATCTAAACCTTTTTTTTATTTTTTATTAATAGATTTCTAATATAAAGTTTAGCCCATGAAAATGAAATAAATGAACCTAATACATTTCCCATAACAATTGACCACCAGATACCAATTAAGCCACCATTAAAAATAAAAGTAATGATCAAAACAAGCATTAATGTAAGGACAATAGTTCTAAGTAAAGTGGCTATCAACGAATAAATTCCTTTTCCAGTTCCTTGAAATGTAGCCGAAGAAACAATTCCAAAAGCAGCAAATGGATAAAATAAACATGTAATTTTAAGAAACATTTCAAGGTCATACTTGATTCGTACTGAATCTGGTGTTGTTGTAAAAATTGCTGTTATGAATGGAGCTAAAATAAAAATTATTGCTGCAAGTACTATTTCAATAAAAAAAGTTGTTTTAGCAGCATACATAAATCCAGTATTTAACTTATCATAAGATTTTGCACCATATGCAGCACCAGAAACTGAAACCACAGCAGTTGCTGTACCTAGAAGCGGAAGAACAGCTACCATTACAATACGCCATCCAGTATTATAAACAGCAACTCCATCTTCATTTCCACCAGTGATTCCAATAATAATTATGATTATAAGCATTGTTATAGACATCGAAAGCTGTTGAATTGAAGCTGGAAGCCCAACTTTGAAAATATCTTTAAGAATATCCTTTTTAAATCGAAAATCTTTGAATTTGAATGTAACATACGTGTTTTTTCTCAAGAATAACCAGTAAATTAAAATAAAGGAAGTAACAGCCATCGATAGTACAGTTGCATAAGCTGCTCCGGTAACACCAAGTTTGAATGTATATATAAAGATTGGATCAAGAACTATATTAAGTCCTGCTCCAAACATCATAGCATACATAGCACGATTTGCATCACCTTCACTTCTAAGAATTGCATAGGCAACTTGCGTGAAAAATAGAAAAATACTACCAACAAAAATAATTCTTCCATATGATACAGTCATTTGTGCTGTTTCCTCAGCACCAATAGACGAAAAAATTCTATTTGCAAAAACAAACAATATAATTGTAAATAAAATAGAAACAATGACAGTTATTACAACAGTATGAATCGCAACATTATCAGCACCTTTTTTATCATCAGCCCCAATCCTTCTAGATATTGCTGATCCACCACCAAGACCTAAACCTGTTGAAATAGCAATAATCATCATAAAAAATGGCATTACAAAACCAACTGCTGCTAATGCACCTGTGCCAACATTTGAGACATCTGCAGAAGTAAAATATTTTTCACCAAATCCAGATACCCAAAGTGCATCAAAAAGATTATATAAAGTATAGGCAGACATAGCAATAATCATTGGTATTGCAAGCTTTATTATCGCTTTCTTGGGATCACCTAATAGGGTTTCAACCCCTTTAGTCTTATCTGTATTTATTTTATTCAAACCCATTGAGTTGGCCTTCCGTTTTTTATTTATATCTTTCCGCATTTGTTGTTATTTTATCTAAATACAAAAAGAGTTTATCTCTGTCTTCTTTACTAAAATCTGTTAATAATAGTTCAGTCCATTTTTTTGTAATTTTCCTAATTTTAGGTATTAATTCTTTACCTTTCTTTGTTAAAAAAATATAATATGACCTTTTATCATCTGGATTAGTCTTTCGTTTTACTAAACCTTCTTTTTCTAATTTTTTTATTGCTCTTGCGCTAGTCGCTTTATCAATTTTTAAATAATGAGCTAGTTGTTCTTGATTGATACTATCACAATGGTATAGCTTTAGTAAAAAATGTAACTGTCCAATGCCTATATTATGAGACTCAAGTCTTTTGTTTATATGAATCATAGTATATCTATGAATCAGGGAAACAGATTTACCTACAGATTTTTGTTTTTGCATCTTTATATCACTTAAATATAATAAAAATATAGTTGCATATGCAACCAAGTTCCGTATAAAAATATAGTATTTATATGTTGTGTTTACTTCACAAACTTAAAATGTTATAAAAATAAATTGAAAATAAAATTTAGTTAAGTTTATTTTATAAAATAATATTTAATATTGATATGAAAAATATATCTGAATTAAAATTAAAAGTTGGAGATAAAGCACCTGATTTTTGTCTACCTGATCAAAATGAAAAACAAGTATGTTTGAAAGATTATAAAGATAAAAATGTAGTTCTATATTTTTATCCCAGGGATAATACACCAGGATGTTCATTAGAAGCAATGATGTTTACAAAATATAAACCAGAATTTGAAAGATATAATACGATGATTTTAGGTGTAAGCAAAGACAGTTGTGATTCTCATAGAAAATTTATAGAAAAGAAAAATCTGAATCTTATATTGATTTCAGACTCTAATAAAGAAATTCAGCAAAAATATGGAGTCTGGAGGTTAAAAAAGTTTATGGGTAAAGAATTTATGGGAACAGTTAGAACAACTTTTTTAATTGACTTAAATGGTATTATCAAAAAAATCTGGGATAAAGTCAAAGTTAATGGTCATGTTGAAAAAGTATTAGAAGAAGTTAAAAAAATCTAAGGATTTTTAATTCTAAATATTTTAAAAGTACAAAAAAATTTTTTTCATTGCATATTATTTAAATATAACCTTTATATTCCGATTTAAATATGGCTCTATGGCAAGGAGAATCACAAAGAAGCAAAACAGGTCGAAGAATACGCTATGCACGCGGTAAAAGAAAATTTGAAATAGGACGCGAAAGACATCTTACTACAATAGGAGAAAATAGCTATAAAAAAGTAAGAACTAAAGGAAACAATAGAAAAATGAGAGCGAAAACCATTAACATTGCATATATTATAGATCCAAAAACAAATAAAACAGAAAAAACAGAAATTACTTCAGTTATAGAAAACAAAGCAAATATTCACTATGTAAGAAGAAATATTATCAATAAAGGAGCAATTATTGATACAAAAATAGGGAAAGCTAGAGTAACATCTCGACCTGGTCAAACAGGTTCAGTTAATGCTATATTATTATCATAAAAAATTTTTGTTGTGGGTTTTATGGTTTCTAAAGGCGATGGAAAATATGTAATATGGCCTATATATTTTGATAGATCAATTACTAGATATAATGGTAGAAAGGTAGCTAAAAAATATGCAAAGGATAAACCATCTGCTGAGGATATATCTAAAGCAGCTAAATCTCTTGGGTTAAATCCTGTTCTTGAGAAAGATATAGCTCATCCATCACGATGTTATAAAAAAGAAGGAAGAGTTCTCATTGATAAAAAAGATTCGAAAAATAAATTACTAAGACAGATATCAAATAGATTTTAAATAACTATTTTGAAAATTATTATTCGTATCCTTAATATTTTCAATTCTATAGATTGAATTTATATATTTTTTTGGTAGATTCTTTGAAATTGATAGTTTACTATCATATAAAAGTATGATTGATATTTTTAAATTATTTATGTAATTATCTTTAATTTTATTGAAAAAATCATACAATTCATATTGTTCTTCTTCAGTAGCTTGAGAGAAATTAATAAACTGAGAAATTGAATCTATAACAATAACATCTGGTTTTGCTTTTTCAATACCAAAATTAATAATCTCTTTCATCTCATTTAAATTCTGAGGTGGTTTGTGATAGAATGCTTCATCAATTTTTTCGTCAATTGGAAAGGCATATCCAGAGACACAGTCAATAAACATCATTCTTTTTTCATCTAATGGATTAAAATTTAATACATTTTTCATATAGTTATAACTTCGAATAAGAGAGATATAAAGTACATTTAGAAATTCTCCTTTTTTAATCTCTTTAAAAAAATTTATTATATCTATAAATTCCAGAGAATTATAGGTTATCAGAGTTAAATCCTTCAATTCTTTAAACTCTTCAGAAAGATTACATTCGATTTCTTTCCAATAATTTATATTATTTGTTAATGATTTATTTTTTGATAATTCCACATTATCAGTTAACAACCTTTACACCTCATTTATATTAATCCTTCCAATCAACTTTTTCTTTAATGACTTCAAGTTTTAATATCATATTTGTAAACATTGTTGGTAATTTTTTCATAGGTCCTGTTTTATCATCATATAAAAGGATCACTGTATCAGTTGTAAGACCCATTGTATCTTCTTTTAGAGATTGCAAAAAATCATATAATTCATGAATTTCATTATCAGTTGGAACCGAGAAATTAATAAATTGAGATAATGAATCAATAACTATCATATCAGGGTTTGCAATTGAAAGATTTTTTTGAACTAAATCTTTCATTTCATTTAAATTAATCGGTGGTTTACGATAAACACAATCAATGCTATCTTGTATCTCAATCAAGAAACCTGATACACAGTCTATTACAAACAAATTTTTATTTTGTAGAGGATGCTCGTTTAGAATAGTTCTAATATTTTTATAGCTATTTATAAGAGATATATACATAACTCTCAATTTTTCTTCTTTTCTAACTCTATTTAAAAAATCAACTATATCTGAGAAATTAACTGAGTTATGAGTTAGTAAAACTAATCCACTTAGAGTACCAATTGTTTTATTTAATTCCTTACGTAGTTCTTTCCAAATATTAACCTGGACTATACTTGTATCTGACAATTATATCAATTCCTTAATTATTGATTTATATATTTTTTAACTGTTTCTATTAAGATATCAAAATCAAATGGTTTTGTTACATAATCAACTACATTCCCCATTTCAAGGATTTTTTCTTTTTCTTCTTCAGAGAATCTTACAACAGTTAAAAGTATGATTTTTGGTTTAGTTACTTTTTCATTAAGCTTTTCAAGTATTTCTTTTGTTGTAAGTCCTGGCATCATAACATCTAATGTTACTATTTCTGGTTGATATGTATCAATTTTATTTAAAAAATCTTCTCCATTTTCAGCTGTTTCTGTTTCATATCCCTCTTTTTTCATCATCAGATTTATCATCTCTCTTAAATCTGGTTCATCATCTACAACCATTATTTTTGTCATTTTTTTCTTCTCCTAGAATCTTTATATTTTTGACCTATTTTTATATCTTTCATATTCATCATATATTTCTTCAAGTCTAAACACATCTACCTCTCTAAATCTTCCTTCAATATCTTCTACTGATTCTTTAGGTAATGTAAATTTAAAAGTACTCCCTTTTCCCTCCTCACTTTCAACCCAGATATTACCACCATGTGCAATAACAATACCTCGCGATATTGCAAGTCCAAGACCTGCTCCTCCAAACTTTCTATCCATTCCAGAATCAACTTGATAAAATGTTTCAAATACCTTTTTTTGCTTTTCTTTAGGGATTCCTCTTCCAAAATCTTGAATCTCAAAAATAATATTTTCTTCTTCTTGATTAACCCGAATTATTATCTCTTTGTCTTTTTCTGAAAATTTTATAGCATTATTTATAAAATTAATAATCACTTGTTTAATTCTATCATGATCAACTACAATATTTGGTATGTTCTCATTTATATCAGTTTTAATAACTATATTTTTTTCTGATGCAGAAGATTGCATTGTTTCTCTAATCTCATTTATCATATTGTAAATGTCTGTTTTCTCTGTAATAAATTTCATTGTACCTGATTCAAGTCTTGATATATCTAAAATATCCTGAATTAAATGATCTAATCTTTCAATATTTCTTAAAACAACATTTAAAGCTTTTTTTTGTTCATCTGTTGTTTGCCCTAATGTTTGCTTTAATATCATTTGGATGTATCCTTTAATTGACGCCATAGGTGTTCTAAGTTCATGAGAGGTAACATTTAAAAAAGTAGATTTAAGTTCATCAAGTTTTTTTAGTTTAATATTTTGCTCTTGAATTTTATCTTTAGTTTTCCTTAAGGCTTCTTCAGCAATTTTTTGTTCTGTAACATCAACAAAGGAAGCTAACATATTTGTAATATTATTATTTTCATCTCTTAGAAGAGTTGCTGATAGTTGAACATGAAAAGTACTTTTATCTGATCGTTCTGCAACAAGTTCACCGACCCATCCTCCCTCAGTAACTAAAGAATCCATTACATCCATATATTTACCTTTCATTAACCAAAATTTTACTATTGGTTTATTTATTATATCATCAAGATTTGAATAATTCCACATTTTCATAAAAGAAGGATTAACATAAGTTATATTTCCAACTGGATTGGTTATTGCTATTGCATTAATCGATGATTCTATTGCTATTTTTTTTAATTTAAAATCTTCCTGAATTTTTTTATATTCAGTTATTTCTTCTTTTGAAGCAACAAAATTAGTAATTTCTCCCGTATCATTTTTTATTGGGGAAATAATTACTTTTTCCCAGTATAACTCCCCATTTTTCTTTTTATTTAATAATTCACCTTTCCAAATTTCTCCTTTATAAATAGTATCATTTATATTTTTATAATGTTCAGATGAATGCCTTCCAGATTTCAAAATATTTATATTATTACCAATAAGTTCATCTTTATTATAACCACTGGTCTCTTCAAATCTGGGGTTAACAAATTGAATTATTCCTTTATTATCTGTTATTATAATAGATACTGGACTTTGTTCTATTATTTGTGAAAATTTCATAAATTCAAATTCATATTTCAATTTTTTACCTCAATTATTTTATTCGATATTAACTATTAGATTATTTGAATTATTATCTGTAATTATTAATTTTTAATTTCATTTTTTTTATTAATCAATATTTTTTCAATTCTATTTTTAAGATTTTCGATTTCAAATGGTTTTTCAATATAATCATCTGCTAAAAAATCT
>CAZVNH010000033.1:0-12480 GCA_964628575.1 uncultured Thermoplasmatales archaeon
GGTGTAACACTATGTTTTGCTTCTTTTACGTCCTCATTACAGTAGGGCACTGCATATCCTTCACTTTTTGCAATTTTTATAGAATCTTTATGAAGGATATTTGCTACTTCACCTGTTAATTGTGTAGTTAATATCTCTTGATCAGAATTTATGAAAAGCCATGGTATCATTCCAGAGTGATCTAGATGAGCATGAGTTAAAAGAACCATATCTATTGGTGGTGGTTGAAGTGGATAACTTGGTGGTTTACCTGGACTCATACCATATTCAAAAAGTAGCTTAGTAGTTTCAATTTCTAGCACCATTGCCAATCTACCGACTTCTTCGCAACCGCCAAGAAACTGAAACTTAGTGTTAAAAGCCATAAGAACATTTCAGGGGAAAACAGTTTTGGTTGTTAAATGTTTGGATGGAATTTGAAAAAATTCATGTAAACAATTTTAATATATTATAATACTATACGGGCGGGGGTAGAGATTATGTCTGAAATTCTTAAGGTTAAGGCAAGAGAGGTTCTAGATAGCCGAGGAAATCCAACAGTTGAAGTAGATATTGTAACAGAACATGGTATTTTTCGTGCTATGACACCAAGTGGTGCGAGCGCGGGCCAGCATGAAGCCTTAGAACTTAGAGATGGTGATAAATCGCGATATAATGGAAAGGGTGTTTTAAAAGCAGTCTCAAATATTAATAAGATAATTGCTCCAAAAATAATTGGTCTAGACCCAGTGGTACAAGAAACAATAGATAATATTATGCTTAAACTTGATGGAACAGAAAACAAGGATACACTTGGCGCAAATGCAATATTACCAGTTAGTATGGCTGTAACAAAAGCAGGTGCAACCTCGAGAGGACTTGGTTTATTTGAATATATTGGTGAAATGTTCGGTGTCATTCCTCATATGCTTCCAGTTCCAATGTGTAATGTTATAAATGGTGGTAAACATGCAGGTCAAGAAAATAGCATTCAGGAACATATGTTAATGCCTACTGGCGCAAAGAGCTTTTCTGAGGGCATTCAGATGGTTTCTGAATCATATCATCAACTTGCAAAACTTTTAAAGGAAAAATATGGTGCTAGTGGAGTTTTAATTGGAGATGAAGGTGGTTATGCTCCATCAAAAATGATAGATGTAGATGAGCGATTAGATATAATGCTAAAAGCAGTATCAAAAGCTGGATATGAAGGAAAAATAAAGATTGCAATGGATCCAGCTTCTTCTGAATTTTTCTATAACGGGATATACAAAATCGGCGATAAATCATTCTCTGGTGGAGAAATGGTTGATTTCTATGTTAATTTATGTAAGAAATATCCTATTGTTAGTATTGAAGATGGTCTTGCGGAAGACGATTGGGATAGTTGGGTTGAAATGGTGAAAAAACTTGGTACGAAAGTACAAATTGTTGGTGATGACTTATTTGTAACAAATACCAAGCGTATTCAAAAAGGAATAGAGCTTAGTGCGGCAAATTCAGTATTAATTAAATTAAACCAAATAGGAACAGTTACTGAAACTCTTAATGCAATAAAAATGGCACATGACCAATGCTGGACTGCTGTTGTGTCTCATCGTAGTGGTGAAACAGAAGATAATTTCATCGCTGATCTTGTAGTTGGAACAAGCTCTGGTCAAATAAAAACAGGTGCACCAGCAAGATCAGATAGAAACGCAAAATACAATCAGCTTCTAAGAATAGAAGAAGAGTTAGGTGATGAAGCAGAGTATCCAGGTATCGATTTCAGGTTAGACCACCTAGCATAAACATTTTTAAACATTTTTAGATACCATGGTTTGGGGGCTTAATTTATGAAAATACTTATCACAGATAAAATGGCCGAGGAAGCAATTGATGTTTTAAAAAATGCAGGACATGAAGTAACATATGATGAAATGGATGCAGATACTCTTTTAAAGGTAATTGGTAAATATGATGCTCTAATGGTTAGAAGTCGTACAAAAGCAGTAAAAGAAGTTGTAGAAGCTGGAGCAAAAGGTAATCTAAAAGTTATAGGCCGAGCTGGAATTGGTGTTGATAATATTGATATTGAAACAGCAGGAAAAAATGGTATTCCGGTTGTTAATTCTCCAACTGGTGCAACAGTAAGTGTTGCAGAACTAGCGATCGGCCATATGCTATCACTTTCTCGTCATATAGCACTTGCTGATAAAACAATGAAAAAAGGCGAATGGGCTAAAAAGAAGCTTAAAGGATTTGAGCTTGATGGTAAAACACTTGGCCTTATTGGAACAGGAAACATAGGAAAATACACAGCAAAACTTGCATCATGTTTTGGTATGAAAATAATAGGATACGACCCATTTATTTCAAAAGAGGATATGGCAAAAGACGGGATTGAAAAAATTGAAGAATTATCTGAACTCATGAGTAAATCTGATTATATCTCATTACATCTGCCTCATATTTCTGCAACTCATCATATTGTAAATAAAGATATGATATTAAAGATGAAACCATCTGCCTATATTATTAACTGTGCACGTGGTGGAACAGTTGATGAAAAAGCATTATATGATGCTTTGAAGGAGGGGAGAATCGCTGGAGCCGCACTTGATGTTTATGAAAAAGAACCACCAGAAAATAGTCCTTTGTTTGAGCTTGATAATATTATTATGACTCCTCATCTTGGAGCAAGTACAAAAGAGGGGCAAATCAAAGCAGGAACTGTTTGCGCAGAACAAGTTAACAAGGTTTTAGCAAGGGATGACCCAGATTACTGCGTTAACAAAAAATATCTTTAATAATTTTTAATTGTTATTTTTTTAAACAAACGTATTAAAAAAATAAATTATAAATATCAAAAATAGCTTATATCCTTGATAAATAGATGTCAAATAAATCTATAAATAATACTACAAAAGAAAGACCAAATTTTGATAAATATAATTTTCATAAATTATCTTTTTTTGATAAAATAAAAGGATTCCTCAGTTCTCCAACTGCAACTTTTAAAAAGGTAAAAAATGAAGAATATACCTTGAGTTTGAAATATTACATAATATTATATATCGCAATTTACGCTATCCTCTCTGTAATACTTTCAACAATAATACAGTTTATAATAACACCTTCAACATCAGTTTATGCCAATCCATATACCATGTTTTTTAGAACCTCATCAACAGGTGTTATTAATAAGGTTGATTTGTCAATAACATTTTTTATAGTATCTATAATAATTGGATTTGTCTTTTCGATAATAAGTGGACTAATAGGTTATTTTTTAGGTGGAATATGGATTAATTTATGGGTTTATATTCTAGGGGGCAGAAAAGGTTTTTCTCAAACCTTAAAGGCCTATGGATACGGACAAACACCAAATCTAATTTTTGGATGGATCCCTCTTTTTGGATGGATATTTAGTATATGGTCATTTGTATTAGTAGGAATTGGAATTCGTGAACTTCATGAAATTTCTACAGGAAAAGCTATTGCTGCAATATTATTAGCAATTTTTATTCCAATTATTATAATGATTATCATAGCTGCAATGGTTTATTCATATGTCTCTGGTTTTGGATAAATAAAAAATTTTCTTTTTTTAATCTACTTTAAAAAAAAATGCCTTTTTAAGAATAAATTTCGTTTTTTGTTAAATAAAATCTAAATACCAAAAATATACAATATGGTTTTTTGAAAATAAATAATAGAGTGATGATATATAAAAAATAATAATTATATCTTTTGTAACCGTATTGTTTATTGGAACAATGCTATCAGGCGCTATTGTTATTAAAATAAATAATGAAGATATTAAACCATGCTCGGATGTAAATGTTGGACCACCAGGAGTTAATGGTCTAAAATATGATGGCTATTCTCTGTCACCAGGTCCAAAAATTAAACATTTTGATACAGGTCAGACTGTAACTTATAGATTTACTATAGTATGGGAAAATGGAGTTGACAAACCAGTAAATCCATCAGTAACAGTTAAACTATTAAATAATGGTGAAGAAGTCAATAGTATAACTATTAATGATAATCCAAATAAGCCTTTTTCCTCTTCTTATCATACGATGGATTATACTTATGAGGAAGATGGTAAATATATTGTTACATTAAAATGGTATGATGCTGATGGAGAAGAAAAATATGGAAGTGGTATTTGGAAATCATTAGCAACTTATGTAGGAGACGTTGATATATCAAAAATCAATAATAAACAACTACAAATTCATTTTCTGTTTTTAAGATTTTTAGATTAATTTTTACTTATAAAACAACTATTTTTCTTTTCATTTCTAATTTTTATTTACTTTATTTATAATTTTTAAATCTTTATATTTTAATAATTATGTGATAAGATTTATATACTTTAAAATTAACATTTTTTATAATTAATAAGTGATAATTAATGAAAAATATTGATATCTTAAATCTAAAAAATAGAGAAAAAATCTATAATTATATCTCAGATTATCCTGGTGTTCACCTATGTGAGATTTTTAGAAGACTTGATCTTTCTAATAGCACTATAAGATATCATATACATTATTTAGAGCGGAAAAACCTGATAATTAGTAAAAAAACCAAAGGCTATACTCATTTTTTTGTTTCAAAATTTGTAAATAAAAGTCATAAAGAAGTATTAAGTTATTTTAGAAAACCTGTTCAGAGAAATATAATTCTTTATCTATTAGTCTGTACTATAAGTACTCAGAAAGGTTTGAGTATTGCACTGAATAAAACATCAGCAACAATAAAACATCATATAGAAATACTCGAAAAAAACAATATAATAGAAAAAGTTCCAATATTTGATGGAAAAATCAAATTAACCTTTAAAAAAACATGGTTAAAAAAATATAATTTACGTGGATGTAAATGTTTTTACAAACTAACAGATCCTTATTCAATTTATGATCTATTTATTATTAATAAAAGAAAATTTTATGACGATGGTTTAACTGAAAATTTATTAGATTTTTACCAAAAATTTCTTTGTTATGAATCAAACAAACTTCATAAATTACTTGATGATGAGCAAACTATGAGTGACAGAGTGGTTGATTTAATTAATGATTTAATTCCGATACCAATTTGTTGTTAAATAATATCTCATTTTTTTAGATTTAAATAATCCTGTTAGAAAGTTTAAATATTGATAATAAAAGATAAATGATAATAAGATGATGTGATGAAAAAAGAAATATTTTGTATACTAATAATAGGTTTATTTTTTGTTAGCTCAATACCGGTAAAAGCTACAAATCTTGAAACATCATCAAAAATAGTTATTTGGGGAGAACAAATAATAGTTGATAGTTCAAGTGAAAACAATCACTTTCTAGGTATGCCAGGTATTACAAGAACACCAAATGGCACTCTAATTCTATGTTTTTATCAACAACAAGAGGATGATCTCTATGCTGAATTTTTTACACTACGAAGTGAGGATAATGGAACAACCTGGAAGGATAAAACATCTATTTTTAATACTTCTGAATTAGGTTGGGGTAAATATGATTGTATTTGGGTAATAAGTGCTTGTCCTAATGGGGATATTTTATGGGGTGGTTCTAGAAATAATGTTCCACATATTCAGTCTCTTTGGAGAAGTCAAGATGATGGATTTACTTGGTATTTCTGGAGAAATGTTACCGAATTAGAAGACGATAATCAACTTAATTTCCAATGGATATTCCTATACAATAAGGCTCTCTATGCATGTATGCAGGAACCCTGGGTTGATGGTGATGTTAATGCATCAATGGTAGTATCTTATGATAATGGGGAGACATTTTCCAAATTTGGTACAACAGTTATTGAACATATTTCTTGTGAATGGTCAGTTTTACCTTTGGATAAAGATGGAACCTGGAAAACAGTTAATAGAGATGAAGATGGATGGTGTTATGATAGAATAAGTTATGATAATGCACAGATTTGGCAAAATGATATTACAACTGGTCCACCAGGACAAAGTAGAAATCCTTCATTATTTTGGTTAGATGATGAAGTAGCGATATGTGTCGCTGAATCAGGAAGTCCATCAGCAGCATATGTTTACTGGTCTAATGATAAAATAGACTCATGGAATCCAATATTATTAGGCTATGAAGGATCAGATCATACCTCATATAATAGTGGTGTATCACTTCCAAAAGGAGCACTTGGTCGATCTACTGAACTTGGAGGATGTGCATATATTGTTTGGACTGAGGAAAAAGCACAATATCTTAAAGGTTGTTGGATAGCAAATAATGATATTGTTTCTTGGAATTGGCCTCCTGGACCATCCTGTGGTGAATTTGATAATGATCCATCACCACCTGAAAAGCCGGTTAAGCCAAATGGTCCAACTTCTGGATCTGCTGGAATTGAATATACATATAAAACAAGAACAGATGACCCTGATGGAGAAGAAGTATATTATTGGTTCGAGTGGGGAGACAACTCAAACAGTGGCTGGATTGGTCCTAAGCAATCAGGTATTGAAGTTAGCACAACTCATATATGGGAGAAACTAGGTAATTACAATATACGAGTAAAAGCCAAAGATATAAATGGGACTCAGAGTACATGGTCTGATCCTCTATCTATTTCTATGCATAGAAATAAAGTAACTGGATTTCCTATTGTTTATATTTTAGAAAAAAATCCTTTAATATATCAATTAATGAAATTATTCATAAAAAAATAAAAATTAAACCAATCCTCTCTTTTTTCTTATCTTCTATTTTTCTCTTAGGTCCTTTAGTTTAATAGTTGTATCAAAAAATATAACAATTGTTTTTTTATAAGAACAAAAATTTTTGTCCTATAAACTATAAATATAACCAAAATTAATATAATATTTAAATTATATTATGGACATGGTAAATATGAAAGGAAAAATTATTATTATATGTATAATAAATATCTTATTACTGACAAACATAGCTGGTTTATCGGTTATGGGAATAACTGCAGATAAAAAAGATACATATCAAAAATCAAATGTTTTAGATGCTGATGGAACAACAAATAAATACGCATTAATTATTGGAACAGATTCCATGGTATATAGTGATAAAGACGCAGACGATATGTCAGATGTATTAAAAGACAGTGGTTGGACTATAAAAGTTTATAAAAATTTAAAGGCTACAAAGGCAAATATTTTAAGTGGAATTCGATGGTTAGCAGATAAATCAGATACAGATGATATTGTGTTGTTTTACTTTTCAGGTCATGGCGCAACAAGAGTTATTGCGGATTGTTATGGTCAACCAATTTTTCTAATCCAACTTAAAATTGCATTTTCAGCAATTTCACCTTTGACGACGCAGATTCTTATTTTTGATACCTGTCATGCGGGTAGTATGTCAGTTGGAGCGGATAATCCAAAATTTAAATTAAAATTCTATAATTATGATGGTGATTATCCAGATAATGATGAAGAATTTGAAACTAATGGCTTTTTTGGATTTGGTGGTTCTGGCAGGGTAGTAATTGCATCGTGTAGAGGCTTTCAATATTCATATGGTGACCCTGAATTTAAAAATGGAATTTTCACATATTACTATGTTCAAGGATTAAAGAACAAGGATACTGATACAAATGGTAATGGTTGGATTTCTGCAACTGAAGCGCTTGAATACGCAGAGCCAAGAACAAAGCAACGCGCAGCAAGCCATTCACTTTTGGGACAATGGCCTATAAAAATTAAAGATACAAATCTTGGTCAAGTAGATATAACAAAAATTGGAAATGGAAGAGTTCGTGTTAAGATATTTCCAATTTTAAAAAATCTAATAATATTAAATCCAAGGATAATGTTTATTTTGAAGTATATTTTACTATAATTAATTTTTATTTTCTTTCTTTTTTTTGTCTTTTAAAAGATTTAATATTAAAAATAATAGACAAATAGTAAAAATAATTATTCCAACAATAAATAAACTAATATAGAATATAATTTTGAGAATATTATCTATAAAAAATTCTTTTTCAAGTATTAATATTACACCAGGATTTTCAATAAAAACTGTATATTCACCATCAACTTGAGCATTGAAGGATCCGACTTTATTATATTTTCTCTCCATTATAGTCAAATCCCGATTATATTGAAATTGTGACTCTGTCAAAATAGTATTATCATCTGAATCTTTTATTATAATTGATCCAGGATTATTATAAGATTTTGAATGATAATAAATGGTATATTTACCAGTTTTAAGATTATAAGTTTTTGAATCACTTGCATTAAATGGATTATTATAAGCATCGTTTTCCTTTTCAGTTAGTTTTATAAAATTTATAATTGGATTAAATAAACTAAAAATACTAAATAATATAATTATTATTCCAATGACTGTTCCAATAGATAGAAATATTTTTTTCTTATTAATCATAGACTTAAGTATAAATTATTATTCAGATTTAAAACTTTTTTAAAAAATTTTTGTATTATTTAATAATTGGCCCATAAAGCTTAAATATTATTTAAATTTATTTATATTAAAAATCATATATAAATATGCTGTCGATGTTTATATTGGGTTATAAACAACAGGCAGTGGAAGGTGATAAAGAAAATGAAGAAAATGACCGTATTAGGAACAATTGCCTTAATTCTTTCAGCAACATTGGCTATAATGCCTACTATAGGAGCTACAAATGTTAATATATTAAATAATCCAAAAGTATCATCTCTTGATATAACTCCTACTATAGATGTACCAGAAGAGTTTGTTACAGAATATAATAATTTTATAATAGATATTAATAATGGACAACTTAGTAAAGAGCGGTTAATAACACTTTATAATGGTATAGATAATTTCGAGGGAGCTAGAGCAGACCTAAGAGAGTTATTTGGATCAATACTTGTAATTAATCTTGATATACTATTTGGCTTGGGTGGCTTTTCTGATCCTTCATCATCTGATATAGATGCAATGATTTCTACAGACAATACAAGAAAAGCATATGAGAATAGTGCAACTTATGGAAAAGAATCGTCAATTGCTGAAAAATTTAAGGAAGCTAAAGAAGACGAAATCACTTTTGAAGATTTTGATAATATTGATTCAGATAAGTTTGATACCGAAACATTTGATCCAGAGACAATACATAGTGATATAATTGAATTTTTAGATCAGCCAGAAAACAGTCATTTAAAAACATTGATTCAAAATTCATGTGATGCTCTAAATGAAAAGAAAGATGACGATATGGATATATGGGATATAGCAACCTTAGTCCTTATTGCTCTTTGGTGCATTGCATGGTCTGGAGCATCAATGCTTCCAGGTTGGTCACCATTACCACAAGTAATTGGTTTACTTGTAGGATTCGGTGTTGCTTGCGCAGTTACTCTTGCATTAGATGAAGCAGGTGTCACAGATGGTATAGCAGATGTAATAAGAAGTCTATTTCCAGGATCTGGTCTTGAAAACCTTGATTATGAAGGAACAATATCTTTCATTTTTGGTTCAATAACCTTTGTTCTTTATTTCATAGCTTTTGAATCGACAAGAATTGTTAAAATTGGATCAGGAGCAGTAGTATTTCTTGGAATTTTAATAGCTATTCCAATACTAATTGACGAACTTAAGAAAAAATCCGGCAAATCAAAACCAATCTTAACAATAATATCAAAGAGATTTACAGTTCTAAATGATATATTAACACGTCTTCTAAGTAGACTTACTAAAATGTCTGTAATCTTTACCTAAAATTTTAAGGGGATTATTCCCCTTTAATAATATATTTTTAAAATTTTTTGTTTTTTTCTTTTTTAATAATCCTGTTATAAAGATTAAATATTATTTATTCAAATAAATATATAAAAAAATTTGGTGAATGAAAAAATGAAAAAAACAATGTTAAAATTAGGGATTTATTCAACATTATTTTTAATGATTTCAAGTGCAATAGCTGTACCACAAGTAAAAATAAAAATGCAATCAACTTTTAATAATTTAGATTTTAAATATAATAACAATTCTTTTTATCCAGATGAGGAAGGAGACCATTTTCCATGTGCTAATGAATGGTGGTGGATATATGCTACTTTAATTTTAGACAATGGAGAACAGTGGGATGTTGCATTAATGATACATTGTTGGATGAATAGAACCATAGATAACTATAAACCAGGTTCATCAGCCTATAGAGTACAATGTTGGGACAGAGAAAGTGGCGATAAATATGATTTTGTCTATACTGATGATGAATATCCTAATAATAATTTTTATCATAAGAAAAACACACTGAATCTACAATATCATAATTGCTCCATGATAGGTTTATATCCAGATTATATTATTCATGGCGAGGATAATAAAAATAATATTTCATTTACTCTTGATTATCATGCTGTTTCTATCCCATATTGGGCTGCTCAAGAATCTACAGATAGCTATGTCCCATTTGGCTTTTCTGGTATAAATAGATATGGCTGTATCCCAAGAAGCAATGTAACAGGAAATATATCTATTAATGGCTCTTATTATAATGTTACTGGTGTTGGTTATTATGAGCATCTTTTCGGAGACATGGATCTTACAAATCCTCTAAAAATACATTCTGTTAGAGAGTTTTTAGATATTTCAAAAATCTATTCTAATATGCTCAGATGGTGGAAAAATGAGTTTAAAAATAATATACAAATACCTAAAGACTCAATACATCTAGGAACTGATAGTAAACTTGGGTGGGATTGGTTTTGGCTAACATTTGATAATGGTTATACGATAATCTTACATAGAATAGTTTTATTAGGAGTAGTTGAGGGACGAACTCTTGCTATTCTTATGCTGACTGATGGAAAAACATGTTGGGAATTTGGTAGTGTATATTATTATGTTAAAAGAGCTGCTTATATGGAAACACTAGACCTCTATATCCCGCTTGATTTTGAAATTATAGCTTATAAGGGAAATAAAAAGGTTCATATAGTTTTTAACAGTACGACTGAAATGACAGAGTTGTATGAACCTGAAAACAAATTAGGTTGTTATAATGTAGCTGGTGTAGCAAATGGTTATTTTGTAGACGGAGAGGAAAATATTACACTAAATGGAATAGGTACAAACACACCAGCTCGTTTTGATCCTAAAGTCAAATATCGTTCCTTAAAGATAGAGTCAATGTCATCAGATGAAGAAAAAAGTATAACCATTAAAAGGATATCACATAGATTTGGATTTGAGCTATTTTTGAAGATTCAACTGAAGCCAAAATTTGAATTTTCATTTTACTATAAACCAGCGTCTTATACAGAAAAACCTTAAAATAAAAAAAAATTACTTTTAATTAATAAAATAGTGTTGATTCCTAAATTTTCTATTAAATTAATACTAAATATTAACATATGATAGTATTAAATATAGGAATATTGTTGATTTATATAATTAGGGGAATTAATTATGCTAAAAAAACAAATTGCGCCTATATTAATAATTGTTATCCTGATGTTTTCCTCAATAATCTTTACTGGCTGTATTAGTAAAAAAGAAGAAATAATACATGATGGTAGAACAAGAACCTATATTTTGCACATTCCATCAAGTTATAATGGAGTAACACCAATACCACTTGTAATAGCACTTCATGGCGGTGGAGGAAATTCAAAAAGTATGCAAGCAAAAACCGGTTTTAATAAATTAGCTGATGAAGAAGGTTTTATTGTTGTATATCCTGATGGTACAGGGAGATTTAAAAACAGATTACTGACTTGGAATGCAGGCTACTGCTGCGCATATGCTCTTGAAAATAATATCGATGATGTAGGTTTTATAAGAGCATTAATTGAAAAACTTCAACAAACATTAAAAATTGATTCTAACATGATTTTTATTACAGGTCATTCAAATGGTGGTATGATGTCTTACAGACTTGGTTCTGAATTATCAGATATAGTTGCTGCAATTGCACCAGTAGCAGGCTCAATTGGCGGAAAAGCAACAGAAGATTCAGAGGAATGGATTATTCCTGAACCATCTTTTCCAGTCTCAGTTCTAGCAATTCATGGTCTACTTGATGAACAAGTAGCATATGATGGAGGACATGGAGAAAAAGCAAGTGGTACAAGAGAAGACATTTCAGTAAATGATTCAATTGATTTTTGGGTTCAACATAATAATTGTAATATTATTCCTGATACACAAGAAGTTGGAAATATTACAATAGATACTTATAAAGAGGGAAATCTTGGAACAGAGGTTGTTTTATATACAATAAATAACGGTGGACATTATTGGCCAGGTTCAAATAATGATCCATATCAGGAAATATCTGCAGCTGAGATAATATGGGATTTTTTTAAAGATCATCCAAAACAATAAATTCACTTTTTTATTTTTATAAAAAACTTTAACTACAAGAGATTTCTATTATTTGATATATGAAAAATCTAGATAAAATCGTTGATAAAATAGAAAAAAACATTGATGACAAAGATAAAATTCGAGAAAAAGCACTTCGTTCATCACGTGAAATAATTATTGGATGCCGTAA
>CAZVNH010000034.1:0-1273 GCA_964628575.1 uncultured Thermoplasmatales archaeon
AAGTTCAATATTTTTAGATCGAGATAATGCATCACAGATAGCATGTTCTCTTGCACCTCCACCTACTACTAAAACTCTCATTTATTTTATACCTCCCCGTAATTCCTCATAATAATAATTCTAATATTTTAATCATGCTTTATTTTTTATAATATCACTTATTGATAACAATGGAATAAAACTTACATCCATCGATTGGAGTTTTTCTTCAGCACCACTTTCTCTATCGACAATTACTAATACTTCATCTACAGAAGCATTATTTTCTCTTAGTATTTTAATTGATTTAACAACTGAGCCACCACTAGTTGTTACATCTTCTATTAATAATACTTTTTTACCTTTTATATCGTCTCCTTCTATTTGTTTACTTGTTCCATGTTCTTTTTTTTCTTTTCTAATTATTACAAATGGTATATTTGATTCAAGGGAAAGAGCAACAATTAATGGAATAGCTCCAAGTTCCATTCCTGCAATATAGTCATAGTTTTCTGTGTATTCTTTCATTTTTTTAGCAAGTTGTTTTAAAATTATAGGTTTTGAACTTGCTTTTTTTATATCTATATAATAATCACTAATAGCTCCTGATGTTAACACAAATCGGCCATATTGAATAGCTCCACATTCATTTAACATTTTGATTAAATCTTCTTTTTCCATTTCAATAAAAGTATAAAGATTAATGATTTATAACTTACGAGAAAAAAACTAGAAAAAATAAAGAATTAATGGTATTTTTTAATTAGTAATACCATTAAAACTATTCCAATTAAGGCAATTATTAGTATTAGATAAGGTAGATATTTTGATTTTGTGTTTTTGATGTTATCATTATCCTCTTCAGGTACTGGATCTGGATTACTACTCACATCTAGTTCTCCTTCATATATATAGTATTCCTGTCCGTCTTGTTCAAATAATAGTTCCTTTCCTTGAGATAATTTATCAGCAAAACCTTCTTGATCTAATAAATCAAAGTAATCATCTGAACCAAATTTTACCATTATACAACCAGGATGGTTTTTTGATACCCATTCTTTCATATTAGTATTTTGTTCAGCTATCGTAGTTTCATTCCAGTCATATGTTAAATCAACATCAATTTTTGTACCATGAATACTAGCGTATATATCAGAGCCGAATCCTATAACATTACCTCCTTCTGTTGCTAATGCTGTTGGTGCTGTTGCATAGTATTGATTTGCTTCTGATTGTCTATTTGCAGCTTTTCCTTTATATTGCATTCCATCAGCTACACCGTCATGATCATTAT
>CAZVNH010000034.1:1283-6315 GCA_964628575.1 uncultured Thermoplasmatales archaeon
GATGTATATGGTGTTACTATACCATATTTAATTCCAAGTGTTTTAATTTCATCAATTAATTCATCTGTTTCTCCTTCAAGTTTAATTTCATCCATCAACTGACCGATTTTTCTTGTTGCCCAAATTCTAGGAATAAAACTATTTTTATGATTATTTTCAATGTTGAAGCTGTATGAATATTTAACCTCTGATGATCCTCTCATTCCTTTAAAGGTTATTTCAATTAATTCAGGAATAAAACTTATTTCATTTTTTAGTGTATATTTTCCAACTATTACTAATTCTCCTCCTGAATAAAGATCTGGTAGAGAATCAGGAAAGATTTCTGAAACAGTAATTCCACTATATTCAACGGTTATATCAGTTAATAATGGATTTTGTATTTTACTATAGAGTTCTGTTAGTTTTTCATTGATATTTTCATCAGGATCAATATATACTCTTTCTCCATGGTTTTCCTTTGCAAGTTTATCAAGAAGATGAGTGTTAACATTATAACCAACTCCAAAAACAAACATACTTGCATCAACCTCTGAATTAGCATTTTGAACATTAGATGTTATTGATTCAGTGTCAGTTATTCCAACTGTTGCTTCTCCATCTGTTAAAAAGAAAATAATCTTTGTATTATCAGATTCTAAATTAAATAAATCACATGCAGTTAATAGTGCTTCATTAATATTAGTTCCACCATCAGCATTGATTTTTTCAACATACTCAATTGCTTCTTTTATGGTTTTTGAATTAACATCAACAAGAGATTCTGAGAACCTTGAAGCATTATAATCAAAATTTATAATATTAAATCTGTCTCCTTCTCTTAGTTGATTTAAAATCCAACTAAGAGCATCTTTTGCTTGGATAATCTTTCCATCCCAGGACATGCTACCTGATTCATCGATTACAAATACTATTTCTTTTGGTATATAATTTTCTGTTTGTTCTTCATTAGTGTTTGAGTTGAAAAAAAGCATAAAGAATTTTTCTTCATCTCCTTCAAATGTTAAAAAAGAAGCTCCAAAGTCTTTATCAGCAACTGAGAAATATAATTCAAAATCAGTATCAGGTCTACTAAGATTTTCTTGATATTCAACTTTTACTTCTTTTTTAGATATAACCTCTGTTTTGATATCGTGACTCGGACAATAAACTACTGTTACATTTTTATCATTTTTTATATTAACAGTAACTGAAACAGTTTCGATATTTATTGGAGAAAATTGCTCAGTGCTTAATGTATACATATATTTGTACATTCCACTATTCATTGTTAATATTTCTTCATAACGAAGTTGCATTTTAATTGAGTTATTCGCAGGAATTGTTACATCACAAGAAAATAGATTATTATCAATATATTGAAGAATGGATGAATCATTCATATTTATAACAGATTCTTCAAAAAGTTTTTTTGCTTCATCAGCATCTAATACTTCAGCTGTTTTTTCAACTCCATTAATTATTATCTTAAAATTAGAAACAACAGCTCCTTCAGGAACTGGAAAGATATATGTTCCAACCATATCCCATTCATATGGATTATAAAATTCTTGCTCAACAGTTGTTATTACATATTGATTATTAATATCAACATTAACTATATGATATCTAATATCAGGATATTCTAATAATTCCAAAGATACTGAAGATGTTGGTTCAGGAATTATCATTCCATCGCCCATTACACTATTCATAGTTCCTAAAAATATAGTCGTAATTAGCAGCATTCCAAACGTTTTTGATACTATATTCCACATCATTTTAATTCCTCAAATTTTTTATTTAAACTCAATATTCTCCTTGTTGATATATAAAAAGTCAGAATACGTTCGGGATTTTCCAAACGAAAACAAATATTATATAAAGAAATTTTGATTAAACATTTATATTAAGATGCCAAAAGTAACTCTTGATATGAATACGTTCAAAGCATTAGCCTCAGATACAAGGCTAGATATTCTCAAGGCTCTTGATGGTAAAAAAATGAGTCTTAAAGATATATCTAAAGCAACAAATCTAAACAAGGCAACACTTCATGAGCATTTAACAAAATTAAATGAAGCAGGTCTTGTTAAAAGAAAAGAGCGAGAAGGACATAAATGGGTATACTATAAATTGACATGGAAAGGAGAAGGATTACTCCACCCTGAAAATACAAGAATTGTTGTAATGTTTACAGCAACATTCGTTGCACTTTCAGTAGGTATTCTACAGTTTGTATCTTATGTAAAAGGACAAATTGTTGCCAAAATTGTAACAATTGGAGATTCGACAATAATCTATAAAGCTGTTGAGACAAAGAATAGTT
Organism: uncultured Thermoplasmatales archaeon; assembly: GCA_964628575.1. Lineage (GTDB taxonomy): Archaea > Thermoplasmatota > E2 > DHVEG-1 > DHVEG-1 > CAZVNH01. The sequence goes on from CAZVNH010000034.1 coordinate 3,592, forward strand.
TATTTGGTTCTAGTGAAGTTGAATATTCCCAAGCACCAATAACAATACCATCGGGTGAAGGAGCATCTCATCTTTCACAGTCGGTAATAGATAGTATAGGTGTACAAGATGCCTTAGGTAATGTTGCACATCGTTCTGATGTTATTTTACAAAATGTAGATCCAAGCTCATCAATATGTGTTCCTAAAATAGATGTGTCATCAGAATATTTTTCTAATGGAGATACGTTAATGAGAGGTGGATTAGAGGATAACGCTTTATCTTTTAGTAAGGATACGTCCTCAAGCTCAACAACTATGGTTGCAATTTATCAAGATAAAACATTTCAAATTATTGCCATAGTTTGTATTGTTCTTTTTGTTATTTTACTTTCATTTTCTATTTGGAGATATTGGAAAAATAGAAAAACCAAAATCTAAACCTACCCCTTTTTTCTAAAAGAAAAAAATAAATTTTAGTTAGGTATTATTTTTTGTATATTTTCAATTTCTTCGTTTTCATCCAGAAAATCAAATAATGTTTTCTGCATCCGCATCACTAAAAAATATGTATGTAAAAATACATTATATTTCTTTCGATAGTATTTCTTTTTGTTATTTATAAACTTTTAAGTAGATTATAATTATTTAATAATTAGAGGTTTGATCTTATAAGCGCTTTAAATGAAATATGGAATTATATTAGTCCATACTGGTTTATTATAAGGTTAATATTGATAATATTAATATCATATATTATTCTTAAAATTATTTTAACCTTTATTAAAAGATATTTACTTAGAAAAGTAAAATCAAAAAAACAAGCCTCAAATGTTACTGTTTTCCTTGATTTATTAAAATATTTATTTGCGTTTTTTTTTATAATAATTGTAGTTTTTTCTTATTATAATAGTTGGGGCGAACTTAGTTTTATTGCAGGATTACTTACAATTGCACTTGGCTGGGCTCTTCAAAAACCAATAACTGGGGTAGTTGGTTGGTTAGTGATAATTACAAGAAAACCTTTTCGAATTGGTGATAGAGTAATTATAATGAATACATTAGGTATTGTAAGTGATATATCTCTTACACATATAATGCTTGATGAAGTAGGAGGTACAATCGATGGAGAAGAAGAATCCGGAAGAACTGTTATGATTCCTACATCTATTATTTTTGAAGAGCAGTTAATCAATTATACTGAAAGAGATGAATATATACTTGATGAAGTAAAGGTTTCTATTACGTATGAAAGTAATTTAGCAGAAGCAGAAGATATTTTGAAATCATCTGTTAAAAAAATAATGTTTGGTTTTTGGGATAAATTTCCAAAAAGAATTGAAAAATCTCCTCATACTAGAATTCTATTTAAAGATTCAGGTGTAGAAGTTATTGTTAGATATCACACTATTGCATATCAAAGAAATAGAATATCAACGGATATTAGAAGAGAGATACATAAAGCGATAACACAATCAAAAAATGTTGAATTTGCTTATCCACATACAGAAGTATTATTTAGAGAAAAATAAAACCAAAAATAAAAACTATTTATATTTTTCTATTTTATTATTCTTATTTTAACCAAAATATTAAAATATAGATATTATATTCATAATAATATGAGGGTGGAAGATTTAAAAGATAAAAAATATTTTAAAAAATTGGTAGTTTTTTCAAAAATTTTAATATTATCATTTTCTTTTATATCAATACCATGTCAATGTTTAACAATTAACAAGAAGGGTGAAGATTCTTCAGTCACAATTCACAAAATAAAACAACAATATAAAATAGATAGTATACCAAATAGTGAGATTATAAAAGATTTGGAATATGTTAATGAAATTGAATCAATTGATCTATTAAGAGGTGGGGATATATAATAACTACTGCTGCAACAACAACTTCTGCTATTGCAGCAGTAGGAGTACCATTTAGAATTAATAAATCAATTGCAATAGTTACAGCTATTTTAGAATTAGGAGATAAAGTTTTTAATTTAATTAATCAAGAATTAGGTGTTTATATATCTTTGATAAATGACTGGTCGATTACCCAGTTTGGATATATTTTGTCTCAGGATTCTTTGGAAGATGGAGATAAACCACCTGATAAAAGTATTGCTCTAAGTAAACAAATAATTACAAATGGACTTGAGAAGGGGAAGCCTGGAGGTGTATATGAATTTTCTACAGTAACAACAGATAAAAATGACGATATGATCTCCTATATATTTAGTAGGGGATATGATAATTTTATTTGCTTGGAGCTTATTGAATCGGGTGAGGAATTTACAGCCACGCATAGTTGGGAAAAAGAAGGGGGATATTGTGTAAGAGTAAAGGTCTTAGATATTTATGGATTCGAAAATGAATTGCCAGAATCTAAAACCATATTAAAGAAAATAAAGGCCGAAACCTCCAATTTTTTAATATCTTACACAATCCTTTCTCTTTCTCAAAATTTGAATATAAATTCTCAAAATGATACAGCTATTGATTAAGGTATATTAACTGTCAGTATCCTTAAAAATATTATTTTTTAAAATATTTATAAAATATTTCTATTAAAAAATGTCAATAATATAGATCAAGTTTATCTATAATATTTAGGATTGTAAAAAAATTTAAACTTATTATATCTATTTTCTTCTTTTGATTTTTATTTTCCAATGTTTCTTCCTTTTTCTCTCGTTTTCTTTTTTTCCAAGAGTTCTTGAAATTGCCGATTCAACTTCTTTTGA
>CAZVNH010000034.1:6325-12476 GCA_964628575.1 uncultured Thermoplasmatales archaeon
ATGGATCATTGAAAAATATGGGTACATTAACTCCCTTTTCTTGTACTTTTTTTTCGTCCTGAATCATTGGTGTTTTGGAATTTTTAATTTTTTTCAATTTTGTTTTTTCATTATTTTTATTTTTTATTTCATCTGAAATTAACTTATTTCTTTTTAATTTTTTAATGGAATTTTCAACATCATTCTCATTTTCATTTAAGTGTTTGGCAATTTTACTTATATCCATTATACCAGATTCTTTTATATTGGTATATACAAGCATATCAACTGCATTTAATTCAAATTTTTCATCTTCTTTTTCTTCTTTGATATCATCTTTAGATTCTTGAATTATTGAATCCTCAGGTTTTTTATTAATTTCATTATTTTCTTTGATTATCTTCTCTTCTAAATTAATTTCTTCATCAGTAGTTATTTCTTCTTTATCAGGCTCATTTTTTTGTTCTATGTTATTTATTGTTTTTTGCGGTTTTATTTCTTTATCAAGTTTTTCTTCAGAATTATCTCCTTGTTTTTCTAATTCTGTAATTTTATCAATTTTTTTAGATTTATTTTTTTCATCTATTTCATAAGTAGATTTTTCTAATTCCTCTTTTTGTTCATTTGATTTTGATTCATAGATTGATAATTCATTTTCAATTTGTTCTTTAGATTGATTCTTAGAATTGTTTTCTATTGATTCTATATCAGATATCTGTGCTTCTGGTTTTTCTAGATCTGCTTTTTTATCATTAGAGATTCCTTTTTGTTTATTATCTACTTTTATTTCTTCTCTTTTTTCAATATTTATTTTTTCTGTTTTTTTCTCTTCTTCAATTTCTTCCCGATTATGTAGTTCTAGAGGATTTTTTATAGTTGTTTTCTCATCTTTTGTGTCGATAAATCTTACTATACTCAGATATTTTGCACAATTAGGACAACATTTAATTTTTGTTTTAATTTTTGTTTCTACAAGTAAAAGCTCTGATTTAGCAATTTTTTTTTCACATAAAGGACATTCAATTGTAGAACCAAACATTATATTTTATTCTCTCCTCACCAATCTATTTTTTACATTAATTAAATAGTAAAGGATTATTTAATTTATTTGTTTTCTATATTAAGTGAACTTCAAAATCTTAATTACAAAATATGAAATTTTTATTCTTTTTAGATAATATACTATAAATTTATATCAGAATATTGTAAAAACTATTTATATATTTTTATTAAAATAAATAATATTATTGTCGCTGATTGTCGACTTTTTAAACGACATGTTGAAATACTTGAACATACAATATATTATAATAGGATAAAATAGGGGGTAAAGATAATATGAAAAAAATATTTATTGCATATTTTTTAGTAGGAATAATGCTAATGGTACCAATAGCTTCAGCTGTACAAACATCAAATATCACCAAAAATAAAACTTCAACATTAGATGATGAAATGCCTGAATTTTATGTAACCAAAAAAGATCGTGATGCAATCGACTTATTTATTGAGACAAATTTTGATGGAGAAGATAAGACCGAAGCTATTAATGTTGTTGATACAATAATATTACCTGATTATGAAGTTGATATACTTGCTCTTGCAGATGCATTTCAGGAGTATACATTTAAATATATTCCTGAAGGAGAACTAAATGCAATTCTCGATATCGAAGATCCGGATGAAGCATTAGTCGAATTAAGACAATTAATCGAAGATTATTGGGGCTTTAAAGATGGTAGTTTTCTAAAAAATTTATTCCAGGAATTAATAGATTTATTGATAGAATTAATTAAGGACAGACTTGGATGGGTTTTTCACTTTGTTGATGATGGTATTACTCTTTTCAAAAATGGTGTTAGCCTAGTATATGATTTTATACAACCAGCGATTATTGCAATATCTGTTTTAGTCGTCGCAGTTGTTAATGACATCCTATCTGTTCCTCAACTATTTTCAAAATTATTAAATAATCTATTTAAGTCAGAATATGATGAATTTATGAATACAATTGTATCATTTACTGAAGAATTTGCAGGTGATTTTGTATTATTAATACAGTCTGTAATTAATCTTGTAAATAATCAGCAAATTAAAAATTATTTAACAGATGTTCAGGATTTCTTTACATGGCTTGATAATAAACCTTGGGAAGATAAAATCCATATTACAGGTACAGTTAGAAAAAATTTGAATCTACTATCAGGTGCTACAATAACTGTAATGGGACAAACAACTACAACTGATAGCAATGGAAATTTCGATTTCTACGTAGATCCAATTCCATCAGATGATTCATTTCCACCAAATCAATTCTATGGTCTTCATAACTGTGCAATAACTGTTTCTCAAAATGGAAAAGACCTAAAAACAAGCGCTAGACTTCTTTCATATTGTTTCTCAGGTGGTAAAGTAATATGGCACTTTATAATTATAAGATCAAGATCGACTATATCAGACTATAAGACAATATTAATGGAGAGAGTTAATAATATATTATTATGGATATATGATCTCTTTCCAAATCTATTTAACATAATTAATCGAGTAAATCCAATAATACTAAGTTAAAACTCTTAATTATTTAATAATAATCCAAAGAAAAAAGCGATTAAAATACTTATAAAATAATTTCTAAAGTTATCCTCTTTTTTTCTAATTTTCATCCCAATTTAATAGTCTACAATATTTTTTTACATTAAAATCATTTAATGAAAGAATTACTGATGCTGTTCTAAGTATTATAAAAATAATACCAAGAAAAAGATTTTTTACTAATTTATTTTAAATATTATGTAATAATTCCTCTTTTTATAGGTTATACGTTTATTCTAGATATATCTTTAATAAGATATAATTATTTATTTTATTTATTCCGAACTAAGATACAATAAAAATGTTAATCCTATACTTTCAAATATTGAGACCATTATAATTATTCCACCAAGTCCTCCAAATCCAAAACCTAAAGTTTCATAAAAAAAAGTAATTCTATCTGATACAAATAAATGTCTCAACGTATTTATCAAAAAAATTGATTGAATCAATAATGGGATTAAGAAAAATAGTAATCCTACTATGTATTTAGAATTACTATTCAAAAATATTTTAAAATAAATAACAATTAATCCAACTAATAGAAATGAACTAATACATGCAATAATAACACCTGCTGTTGGTAGAATTAATTCAGAAGTTGTTAGAGGATCTGTATCTCTAAATGGTGAAGTTGATGTTGTATTAGGATAAGGTTTATTATTATTAGGTTTAGGAAAATCATTTAGATGCATTTCAGGATTTTCAAATTTATCATTGGCTTCAATTGCAAACAGACTTGATAGTAAGATCCCTGTAACAATTCCACAGATAACTAAAATAATAATCGTTCTAATAGCTTTTTTATTATATGTTGGAATATTTTCTTCATTTATTGGAATTTGCTTCATTTTCTTCTTCACCTTAATTATGTTGTTTATTATTAATTTGCTTTTTTCCCAATTTCATCCCAAATCTGTAGGAAAATATGTTTATTTTGTTCAAGTTCATCTGACGGAAAATATGTTTTTCCATATCCTCCACCAACAGATGTTATAATATTATTTTCTTCTAAAACCTTTAAATGGTATCTAACAGTTTTATATTCTATATTAAGATTATTAGAAAGCTCATTAGCATTTTGTGGTTTCTTAAAGAGTTCTTCTATTATTCTCCCTCGATTCACTCCACCAAGGGAGTTGGCAATTAGCCAATAAAGTACATTTTTGATTGAACTCATTTAACAAAACCTTCGATGTGAAATAAAGTCTTCATTTAATACATTTTTTCAAAATTTGGGATAAATTTGGTATTAAATTGGAAATAAATTGTAAAAAATGAATATAAATCAAGGGAGATATAAAGGATAATATAGAATAAAATGGAGGTAAAAAAAGAAAATGAAAAAAACGAGTAAAAAACTTATTGGAGTTTTTATGGTTGTAATGCTTGTTGCAACTATAGGCGCTATCTTTGCTAGTGCTGAAACCGATGATACAGAAGAAGATGATGGTCAAGATTCTTCAATTAATGGATATGAAAGTAGAGGTCATGGTTGTCTGGGTTTTGGTATTCATTTCCTGAATCTTACAGAAGAACAGAAAACTGAAATAGATGAATTAAGAGAGACAATGGAAGATGAAGGTGCAACAAGTGAGGAGATAAGAAACGCTATAATGAATAAAATTGATGAATTCGGTGTTTTAGACGAAAGATTACAAAAGGAAATAAATCAAACTGAACAAAGACTTGATATACTCTATAGAAAACAAGAACTTAGAGATGAAGGATATAACTGGGATGAAATCAAAGATATTATCCAAGAAGAATTTGATCTTGATTCTGCAAATGATTTAAATCACGAAATGAAAAATAGGGGAGGTTTCCACGGGAGATGTAGAAATCATCCTGATGGATTTGATCCTAACATTGATTAAATGTTAGAAAAATTTCCTTCCTCATCTAAAAATCAGAAGAGATTATTTCTCTTCTCCTCCCCTTTTTAAAAATTAAAATATAAGAGGTATATATATGGAACAAATTAGAGGATATAAATATTATAACTATAGAAGATTTGCTTTATTATCTATCATAACATTAATTATGTTTATATTTGGTTTTATCACAGGAAGCTCGGTTATGTATAGTTTTACATCATCTGAGATTGATGAATTACAATATCAAATTGATAATATTAATCCAGGTTCTGATAGTAATATAATAGAAGTTCAAAATAATACTTATTATTATAATGATACTTCTTTATCTGATGTCTATAAACAGGTAGAGGATTCAATTGTAGTTATTTCAGGTATTGTTTCTTATCAGACTTTTTTTCATACTAGATATTATGAAGTTCAAGGTTCTGGATTTATTATGCAATATGATAATGATGTAGTTGTTATAACCAATAATCATGTTGTTTCAGACGTTTCAGAAATTATTATTACTTTTTCAAATGGAAATAGTTATTCTGGTGAATTGATTGGCTCAGATATTTATTCAGATTTAGCTGTATTATCTATTAATGCTCCAGCTGATGAATTATATCCATTAGATGTTATTAGTTCATCACATCTTGAAGTAGGTGATCCTGTAATAGCAATCGGTAGTCCCATGGGACTTGACAGTACAATGACAGTAGGTATAGTTAGCCAAACCGGTAGGACAATCGAGGAATCTGAATATGGAAATTATCTAATTGCAAATATCATTCAAACAAGTGTTGCGATCAATCCTGGTAATTCAGGAGGCCCTTTATTAGATTATCAAGGTAATGTTGTAGGAATAACAACAGCAATAATTGAAGACTCAGAAGGATTAGGTTTTGCAATACCTTCGAACACAATTCTTCGTGAAATTGAATCCTTAATTGAAACAGGGGTATATGATCAACATCCATGGATAGGAATATCAGGGACTGATATGACTTACTCAATCGCTCAAGCAATTGGAACAGATGTTACTTATGGTTGGTTAATAGCTGCTGTTTCAAGTGGAAGTGCAGCAGATGAAGCAGGTCTTATTGGAGGTAATCAACAATTATTTATCAATGATGAATTTGTTATAATAGGTGGAGATATAATTATTGCAATAGATGGAAATAGAATTATAAACAGTGATGCATTACTATCCTATATTGAAGAAAATACCCAACCTAGTCAAACTGTAATTTTTACTGTTATTAGAGAGAATCAACAATTGGATATTTCTGTAGAGCTAGATGCTAGACCAGTTATATAATAAATTTAATAATAGAATCAATTCAATAAAACAAAATATTTATATTTTTATTATTTTATTATTGTATTTATGAATATGATTTTTTCCAGATTTGGGAATAAATATGGAATGATTTGGGCAAAATTATTATTAAAAGAAAAAATAATATTTATATAAAAATTAAGGAGGTTCTAAATTGAATAAAAAATACATAGTTTTAGTTCTAATCATTTTTTTAAACATTGTAGCAGGAGCAAACGGTTTGTCTATTAGTGTTACTAACAATGATTCTGAAATTAGTAATGAAAATTATGAAACAAATGATAATAATTACAGTGTTTGTATTGGAACAATAAAGGATGGTATTGGTTTGATTATTGAAATATGTAATCAAGGAGATGTAGACCTTGAAAAT
>CAZVNH010000035.1:0-6764 GCA_964628575.1 uncultured Thermoplasmatales archaeon
TTTCTCGATAAAGGAATAACCCATGGACGGGAGGCAAGTCTAAAAGGAGCAAGTGGTGCTATAACCATAGCATTAACTGATGGATCTAAGATAGGTCCACCTGCACTTAAAGCATAACTAGTACTACCTGTTGGAGTCGCAATAATTACACCGTCTGCGCCATAAGTGTCAAGAAGTTCTTTGTCAACTTGAATTTGCAGATATATCATTTTTGCAATTCGCCCTGTTTGAACAGTTACTTCGTTTGCAGCATCAGGTAAACGCGTTCCATTAATCAATGTTTTAAGCTTAGCACGTTCTTCAACATTGTAATCTCCTTTTATTACTTGTTCAAGACCGCTTTTCGCATATTTAGATTCAACTTCTGATAAAAAACCCATTCCACCTGAATTTATTGCAAAAATTGGCTTTTCGATTTTTTCAAGGGCACGGAGTATAGTGCCATCACCACCTACTGTTACTACAATATCTGCTTTTTCATTGATTTCTTCCATTGAATAAGTTTTAATATCTCTAAGATTTTTAAAATGTGACTCTGCTAAAACTTCATCGTTTTCACTTAGATAATCAAAAATATCACAAGCAACATTACAAGCTTTCTTCACATGATAGTTACAAATTAAACCCCATTTCATTCTGCTTCTAACTCCTTAAATTTTTTCCGGTATTTAAGAAGAGGTATCAGTTTCATCATAAGTGTAGGATGTTTTTTAACTATTTCTTTAATAAGTCCTTGTGTACTTATTTCTTCGAATTTTACATCTTGAAGTGAATGAGCGATTTTGTCTAAAGTTTTATCATCAAAATCAAGAAGAAGTTCTTTAACAAGATAATTTCTTTTAATTTTTAATGCAAACGCATCTTTCCAACCTTTTTCATATTCAGATAGAAAAGCTTCAGAGAAATCCTGATTTTTTACTGCCTCTCCAAGTACTTCACCCGCAATTTTTCCTGCTTCTAAGCAATGTGTAAGTCCTCCACCTGTTATTGGATCAACATGACGAGCTGCATCACCAATGAGTATTAAGTTGTCACGGACTGTTTCAATTGGATTAGCAACAGGTACTGCTCCTGCAAGGAAACGAAGAGGCTCACCTTTTTTAAGTCTTGGATCTTCTTCAATGAACCGGTCAAGTAGTCTTTTTGCCATACCTGCCTCAGAAAGACTTGCAAGAACACCTATTCCAACATTTGCAATATCTTTTCCCTTAGGAAAAACCCAGATATATCCACCAGGTGCAATTTCTTTTCCTAAATAAAAATCACAATATGCATCTTTACATTCGATATTTGAAAGTGTATATTGGCAGCATGATTCTAGGTCTTTTGTTTTAAGAAGAGTTTTAATACCTGCCCAGTGTCCTACTTTTGAATCTACTCCATCTGCACCAACAACAATATCAGCTTCTATTTCTAGCTCTTCATCAAATTGTTTTGCTTTTACACCTTTTATTTTTTCTCCTTTTTTTAGCAAACCTGTAGCTTTTGTATTCATCATATATTTTGCTCCAGCTCTAATTGCTTGATGGGCAAGTTCCTGATCAAATATATCACGATAAACTACATATCCTGTTTCGTTTCCTGCCATTTCAGCACCTATTGTTACGCAAGTTTTATCAGGAGAATATATTCGAGCGCCATCCATTTTACTAGCTATCCATCGCTTTCCTTCAATTATATTCCAATCATCAATTTTTCTACTTATACCTTCACCACAGAGAACTGGCACTCCGATCTCTTGTCTTCTTTCAATAACAAGTGTTTTAGCACCAGATTCAGCTGCAAAACGTGCAGTAACGCTACCAGCAGGACCTGAACCAACTATAACTATATCGTATTTCATAATTTAGAAACCCTCCCCTCTTATAGCACCAATAGGGCAAATGCGAATACAAATCGCACAGCTAATACATTTTTTATCATCGATTTGTGCTTTATAGCTATACCATGTTATTGCATTCTGAGGACAAACAGATATACATCCACAGCATGCTAGACATTTTTCCCTATCAACTTTAGCTTTAGGCTTTCCCATATGATTCACCTCTAGTTATTCCAGATGCAATTAAATGAGCCACACGAATAGGCTCTGGAATCACTCCTCGTATTGTGGAAAGCTTTATTATTTCTTTGGCTTCATCAACACTCATTCCAACACATTTAATATATATTGGATTATGCTTTGTTTTAACCTTATAAAGATCACCTTTTTTCATTAAATTATATCTTCTCTCCCAGTCTTGAAAATTCTTTAACAATGCTTTTTTGATTTTATCAAAATCAGGTTTATCACGAGTTATTGTGATAATCGGGATATTTGTTTTGAAATAAACTTCTTCGATATCAACGATATTAAAACCGCCTAAAGCAATTCCATCGAGAAGCATTGCTTTAAGCTGTTTTTTATAACGCGTGTTTTCAATCATGTTTATGCATACATTTGTTGCGTCATCACCGTCAATTGAAATCTGACTTCGTAAAATGCATTCAATATATTCTCCACCACGCATGATAACTCCAATTATAGTGCAATATTTCTCTAAAAAAGTAAAAGGAGAGTCATCTATTCCTAGTAAACGTATTTGTTGTTTCATCTAATATTATAAATAAATAACATTCTAAATAGCTTTTTACAATATTTATTCCGATAACTATAAAAAACAGGTTTTTAATCATGGGTTATCGAGGAGGCATATATAATATGAAAATTCGAATAGTAGTATTGTTAATAATAGGCATAAGCGTACTAGTTTTATCAAGTATGAATGTGATGGCTGAAAGTGAAACCGATGGCACCGGAGATCTTTATCATTGGTTGTGGGATGAAGATATGGGTATTTATCAATGGGAATTAGCAACAGCTGATAAACCTAATATTGACATTACTAATCTAGATTTTAATATTGAAAATGACATAGCAACTTTTACTATGAAAGTTTTAGGATCAATAGATACTGGTGAAACATCCAGCTACTGGGCTACATATACTGCAGATGATGACATGGTTTATTGGTTTACTTATGCCAATGATTATGCTATAGGAATGGCATCAGCTGGAACTAGCGGAACATTTGATATGAATCCAGAATTTTCTGTTGTAGGAGACACTTTAACCGTTTCATTTGATTCTGTTGGAGAGGGAACATCAAACATACAATTCTATGGTCATGCCCATTCCTGGACTGAGTCTGGTGGAGAATCGGGTGAAGCTTGGTGGGATTATGCACCAGATTCATTTTTTGAAGGAGAAATCGATGACGGTGGAGATGGTGATGGTGATGGTGATGGTGATGGAGACGGTGATGGTGATGGAGATGGTGATGGTGATGGAGACGGTGATAATGGATCACCAGGATTTGAAATAATAGTTTTTATCTCAGCTATCGCAATAGCTTTTATTCTATTAAGAAGAAGAAAACAATAAACATCCTTCTTTTTTTATTTTTATTTTACATTATTAAAAATTATTTTTTTCAATAAGTATAAAAGAGCATTTATATTTTCATAATATGGCGGAGGCATAGTTACTATGAAAATTTGGAAACAAAATATATTATTGATAGTAATATCCTTAATTCTTCTAACAATAACAGTTATTATCTCAACTTAATATCTTTTTACAATATAGATAAATCACCAGTCACTTGATCAATTAAATTACTTGGTGCCGGACCGATTCCGATAACTGTTTTTGTTCCAGCAGGTATCTCAGTATGACCTGCATCTTCAATTATAAAAGCAGATATCTTTAATTCTTCAGCTTTTTTTTTCAAGAGAAAAAATTCTTTTTCGGTTTCTACTTTTAATACTGCCTTTTTCGCTCCTTCCTCTTGCCATTTAAAAAACCATTTACTATTTTCTTTTTTTGTTTCTATTGCACAAGTAACCGCGGCATGAGCAACTTGTGCTGCGAGTTTACCTGGCGAAAGTTTAAGGTCACTTCTAGTAACAAGAACCATCTTGTACTCAAAATCCATTCTTACTCTCCTTTATCATAATGTATTTTATTAAAGGATTCCTGCCTCCATCTTTCACCCATTCTCTCCGCATTACTTAAATCAACAAGACCTTTTACAAGCAATGTTTTACCATCTTCCTCAATATGTTTGAGAGGTACACCTAGATATCTACCTCTTGATTTAATTATTAAAATATCTTCATCGATAGCTACACTTTCACCAACTTTTTTACCCAGACCATCAAGAACAAAACGGCATAGTAAACTATGTTTATATTCTTCTTCTGCTTCAAATTCGTCTTTTTTCTTTTTTGAGAACAAAAATACGAAATCAACTGTTCCAAGTTGGATTATATCTGATAAAATTTTTGTGTACATTGCCCGATTCACAACGGTGTATCAGCGATTCTGTTATAAATCTTTGTAAATATACACCTATATTGTTTATGCAAGAATATGATGTAGCAATAGTAGGAGGCGGCCCAATAGGTGGATATATTGCAGGAAAAATTGCTGAAAAAAAATATAAAGTTGCAATATTTGAAAAAAATAAACAAATTGGATTGCCACTTAACTGTGCAGGACTTATTACTCCAAGAGTTTTTAATCTTCTAAATTTTTCAGAAAAAAATATAGTTCAAAATATAATAAAAGGAGCAAACATACATTCTCCATCAAACAATATTCTTTCTATTGGTGGAGATAAAGTTCATGCCTATGCGATTAACAGAACTCTTTTTGACCAGGAGATTATAAAACAATCAGAACAAAAAGAAGCAGATATTTTCTTAAATAATAATGTTTTATCTGCTCAAAAAATTGCAAATCATATTGAAATCACTACATCTAAAAAACTTGAAATAAAAAGTAAGCTGTTAATAGGAGCAGATGGTCCTTTTTCTAAGGTCCGTGATAGATTTGTTTTCTATGAACCAAAAGAAATAATCAAAGGTTTTGGAGCTGAACTTGATAATACATCTCTTAACCCTGATTTCGTTGAAATATTTGTAGGAAATAATATTGCACCTACTTTTTTTGCATGGTTTATACCAATTAATAAAGATGGGACAAAAGCAAGAGCAGGGCTTTGTGTTAGCCAAAATGCGGGTAACTCTCCAAAATACTATTTTGATAAATTGTTAAAAAATAAAAAAATCTTAGATTTTATTAAAGATGCTAAGATAACCAAGAATATAGGTGGAGTAATCCCACTTGGTATACTAAAAAAAACATATAGTTCTAATGTAATGATTGTTGGTGATGCTGCAGCTCAAGTTAAACCAACCTCAGGAGGAGGTATTTATACAGGTATTTTATGTGGGAATCATTGTTCAAATGTTGCTATTGAGGCTCTTGAAAAAAACGATTTTTCATCAAATTTTTTAAAAAAGTATCAAAAACTCTGGATAAAGGAGGTTGGTAGAGAACTTAACTTAGGGATGAAATTCAGATCTATTTATCGTAATCTTTCTGATAAACAATTTGATAAATATATTGAGAAATTTAATAACCCAAAAATAGTTGATATAATAAATAAAAATGGTGATATTGATTATCCCTCAAAACTATTAAAGCCATTAATCACTAAGATTCCTCTATTAATTAGATTACTTCCCAATGCAATAAAAGAAAAAAATTAAATTTTATTTTTTTGAGCCTGGAGGAGGCGGTATATAGTAATTCTCTCCTTCATATCCAGACATATCTTCGTCTTTATAATCAACAGGTTCTGATTTTATTTTTCCGCCTCCTTTTCGTTTTTTTCTTATTATAAAAATTACTATTAACAAAATTATTGTAATTAACAAAGCAAGTATACAGGGGAAAAACATTCCAAGTATAAACAATACTGATGGATTAATTACGCACTTAACTTCTACAGATATATTATCTTCAGTTTTATTGAATGATATCTCAATATACTTTCTTCCATCGTCTAATTCTCTAACTTTTGTCTTGCCTAATTTATCTGATATTTCAATGTCTATACCATTTGGATATGTAATTTTATAGGTAACTGTTTGATTTTTAAGACCTGTAAAATTATATTTTTGAACAGGAATTTTAAATCCTGGTGGAATCAAGGATACATCAACAGAAACTGGGTAAACACAATAAGCAGTTATTTTATTTTCAACAGCATTATAGTCATCTATATGAGTGATATCTTTATCCCATTTAAGTGAATCTTCAAATATTTTTCTTTTGGTACTTCCGCTGATATCAAGTCCAGGAATTATATTTTTCATTCTGCTTTCAAAAATATTTATTTGATTATTTAAAAAATTATCTACTTCATCTGATGAAAAAATGTTTTCTTCGATACATAGTCTTATTGTATCAGATGTTATGTAATTCTTTGTGAGATGTATGCCTTTTGGAAGAGTAAACTCTTCAGGTTTTTCAGTAACATTATATATTTGTGTTTCTTTTATATCAATTCCAAATGTCATTTTTGTATCACCTGTGAAATAGCTTAATAGATCAAGATCTGTTGTTTGTATCTCAATTTCAACAACTGTACTTTTTATCTCTTCAGTGTAGATTGGTTCATTATTTGAATCAAATAGTCCTTCAAAATCAATTTCATCATTCCAAATAAAGGGATTCGAGCCATTTAAGGAAATATCTTTGGGAAGAACTAAACTAATATCATAATTATAACCAAATTCATTTTTCATATCAATAAGATTATCTCCAAAGTTTATTTTTTCATCAGCTTCAGATACATTTGCAGTAGCACCTGAATTTAACAGGCCAAAAAGCGCTCTTGGTTTAATATCCATAATTTTTAGATTGATTTCGT
>CAZVNH010000035.1:6774-12456 GCA_964628575.1 uncultured Thermoplasmatales archaeon
TAGATATCCAGTTACAGGAGGATTTATATCCATATTTTTTACATCAAATGGAGTTGAGCAATTTATTACAGTATCAAAATCCCATGAGAAATCAAACATTAATGATTCATTAAAATCTTTTGTTTTTAATTTTGATTTGATTTTCTCTTCAATTGGTTTTACTGTCCACTCTGTTACATTATTCCAACTTATTATTCCATTGTCTACTAAAAGTCTTAAACCATCAGAACAAACAAATGATAAATTGGATATTGTTGATGGTAAAACATCATATGAACTAATATCAAATACATATCCAATTATATTTGATGTAAAACTAGTTTTAGTTTCATCAGTTGTATTTAACTCAAAATCTAAGAATATATCCTTTGATTTTTGATTTGAAAAACTTGGAGAAAACTCTTTTAAAATAATATAACCAGATTTTTTATTGTTAACTCCTCCTCCATTTATTACATTCCATTCAAGAGTATTTAGATTGATTTTACCATCAGTACTTTCATAGTCATACATGTTCTGAAGATCAATCTCATATGAATTATTCCACCCTGTTTCAGCTGTAAAATTAAAATTGTAATGTATGTATGCTCCCATGTCAAGAAGACCTGTTGTTACATTATATGAATTAGCAGTTTTATTTAAATTGAAAAAATTATTAGATAAATTTATTCTATATTCCTCTGTAAATTGACCTGATTCAAAGATTGGTTTATTTTGAAGAACATATATATGGGAGTTTTCAAATGTATCCTGAATCTGACTTTCAAGACTATTGTGAAGATAATTTTTTATCACGCCTAGTGCTTCTTTATCATCATCATTTGTACTCGTCGTTAGACTCTTCACTTCACTACTAGAATAGGTAACACCAAATGCTACTGCTTGAATCACATCCATATATATCTTTATATCAAATTCTGTTGCAGTTCTCATCTTCATATCAAAACGAGCATTAACATAATAAGTAATATTGTCTTCATCTGCTACTGCCATATCTATAAATAACAAACTAGAAACTAATAAAATTAAAATTAAAAGCATCGATTTCAATTGAGTGAAATGCATTATTCATCCACCTCCAAACAAAAAATTAAACATATTGTAAATATAAAAACTTTCTTACAAAAAAAATTTTTTTTACGAAACCACTAAAAACATTTTTGTAATTATAATTTTGTATAGAAAATGTTTATTGTTAGTGGTACCGCATCAAAATCTATTGGAGAATCTCTATCTAATATGCTTAAAATCAAACAAGTAGATAAAATTATCAAGAGGTTTCCAGATAATGAATTATATGTAAGGATATTAGAGGATATCAAAGGTAAACATGTAATAATTGTTCAAACAACATATCCTGATTCAAACCTTGTTGAACTTTTTTTAATTCAAAATGCTGTTAAAGAGTCTGGTGCAAAAAAAATAACTATAGTTATTCCGTACTATGGCTATGCTAGACAAGATACAAAATTTAAGGATGGAGAAGCCATAAGTGCAAAAGCTATAGCAGGACTTATCAGCCTTAACGCTGATAAGGTAATAACAGTTGATCCTCATAAGGAGCATATTCTTGATTTCTTTTCTACAAAAGCAATTAGTTGTACAGCTGTACCAGAAATAGCAGCATATCTACAAAATAAAAATATTGATATGGTGCTGGCTCCTGACAAAGGAGCACTTGAAAGAGCAAAAACAGCATCAAATATAATCAACTGTGAGTTTGACTATATGGAAAAAACAAGAATTGATGGTGAAACAGTTGAGATAAAACCAAAAAATCTAGATGCTCAAAATAAAAATGTTGCGATAATTGATGATATCATTTCAACAGGTGGTACTATGGCAAAATCAATAAAAGAATTAAAATTTCATGGAGCAAAAAGAGTCTCTGTTTCATGTACTCATGGTTTATTTGCAGCAGATGCAATAAAAAAACTATCAACAGCAGGATGTGATGAAATAATTGCAACAGATACAATTCTTAGTAAATATAGTAAAGTAAGAGTTGCTCCATGTATTGCAAAAATAATTTAATTTTTTATAATAAAACCCTTAGTAGTCCCGAATGTGAAAAAACGCCAAAGAACTATCATCACTAAGGAGGGAACTACCATTTTCTTCTTTGTTTTTGAATAATTTTTTAGATCTATTTTTGCTAATGATACTTCTTTTTTCCTTAATATTTAGGTCTGCATGAAAAACATCGGTGACTTGTTTTAACTCCTGGTAACTAATAATCTTCCGTTCAGAATTCTCAATAAAAGCACGTGCTGCAGCGTCTTTTTTATCCTTGAGATAAAAGATAACACGATTATACATTTTAGCCTTGCAAATACTTGGAAAATACTTCCTCAACTTGTTATATTCGCCTGTGCTGTATCTCTCTGAAGGCAATGCATAGCCATCTCTTAGGAGATCTTTCATTAGTTCAAGTTTTTTATCTTGAACACGCATTTTTCTAAGAGGATATGAACAAATATCGCGGGTATGATAGTATACTGTCCGGTCTGTTACTTTGTATTGTATTGCTACTTGTCTCTTGGTTTTACCATTTCTAACTTCTTTCCTGATTTTCTTGATTAGATCTTCTGGTACCCCTTGTCTTACCGTCTCAACATCCTTAGTGTATTCTCGCACTTTTTTATAAGAAATATCAAGTTCCTTTGAAACTTGAAGTTTAGATTTACCTTTCTTTACTTCTTTTCTAACCTTTTCAATTAGCTCTTTGGAGTATTTAGTTGTCATCACCTAAAACCGCAAACTATTGTATTTAAAGCCTTGTAATTTTTGGATTTTACGAAGATGTTGGGACTGAGTTTTTGCACAGAAAATATGGTCCTATATCAAAATGTCCTAATCATCGCAACGATAACTTTCGTAAAGTCCAAATGCATATCTCTTATACACGGGTTTTTTGCATGCAATAATATTTTCTAGGTTTAATTTAGTAGTGGTGCTATAAATTATCTCACCTCCTTAGATTATAATCTAAACATCATTTTTATATTTTTGGTGGGATAATTGGGAATAGTGGGAAAAAGTGCTTTTTGGGGAATTTGTTATTTTCTTCTAAAAAATCAATTATACTTCATCTAATTTCTTGTTGATTTTTGCCTTTGAAATTAGCATCAGTTGACTTATATGGTATCAATAACTCAGTTTTCCATTTCTTTTTAATTGCCATTTTTTCTCCTTTGAACTATAGTTCCATAGCATTTCATTGCTGCAAAATCGTTACATTTCTGTTTGAATTAACAATAAAAACTTTTATGTTTAGCTGTTTTAAAGACGGAAGAACATTTGATAATAAACTTAAATGTCTTTTGTTATCTGGAAATGCAATAGCTACATTATCAGATGGATTTTGATTTTTTATCTCCAAGGCTTTATAGATCGCTGCTGAAACGTGGTCTCTCATCTGGGAAGAATCAAATTTTTTACCATATCGATTTGATCTAGGATCAGAGCTTCCTTCTCCTTTTGCTTCGACATACATATATTTGTCATGTTTCTTTGCAACAATGTCATAACCACGTTGTCGAGTATGGCAATAACTGATTAGGTCATAACCTTCTCTTTTAAGATAGTCTATAACGCTATCTACCACATCGTCTTCATATATCATTTGAAATCCAACCTAAGAATGAGATTTTATTTACATGGAATTAATTGATGCTCATATTCAGGTTTTTCTGGCGATAATTCAAATATTTTTTTATCAATATCTCTTGCTATAAGATACACCATTTGACCAATTTTTATGTTATGATCCATCTGCCATTTAGTTAAATAGTTTTTACCCTTGGGTCCCATTCTCTTTGAATAAATTACATCGTATGCTGCATTGATGGCATTGGCTCTTGTAATATAAGAAAAATACTTATTGCCATCAATGATAAGTTCAAAATCTTCGTGTATGTCAGGTAAAACTGAAAGAACTTCATCATCTTTAGATGGTCTAATATATCCACGATCTCCAAATCCTTGCTGTTGAACTTTACATTCAACTACAACAGGAATATCTTTTTCTATGTGTGTTTTTTCTTTCTCTGTAGGTATATTTTGTATGCCATAATATTCGGTAAGAGATTTCCCTATGGCCATGTCAATAAATTCTTTTTTTGACTTGAACAATCCTTTTTTTACAAGTCCGTCTACTAATTGTTCATAGTGTTTAGATATATCATATTTTGTCATGATTATCAAAACCAAAAACATTTAATTAGTATATAAATATTACTAATTATACTAATTTACTAATTTTGCAGAACATATCTCGATAAAAGAAAATCAAACCACATTGGAATTGTTAATCCATTCAATTATCGCATCTTTTAGCCCTGCTGGGGCTCCTTGAGGATGACGAGTTCTAAGAAAGCACATCTCCTTCTTGTCATTCTTCATAAAACTTCTTTGCCACCACCATGCTTTTCTTTTTTCACCATCTTTTGTAAATACCTCAATCTTATAATCCTCATCAAAAATTTTTCCTTTTGTGTTTTTTTCATCAACAAATAAATCAAAACCAAAATTTTTATCTCTTAAAATATAATCATAACCAGCACCTATAAAAAATATAATATGTGTAGGGCTAATCAACTTAATTTCTTCTTGAAAAATAGGAAAACATCTTTCAAAATAAAAATCATCAGTAACATTCTTAGATTTATCATCCTTTGAGTTATCTATTAAATTACATTTAACTAAATTTGTAATTGCAATATTATCCATTGTAATATTTAGATTTTCAAATTCTTTGCTCTTAATAATGTCTCCAATATATTTCCAAAATGCAGAGTCATATTCACTAACACCTATTTTTCCAAAACTACTTGCATCATAAACATTGCCCTTCTTTTCATAGCCTTTATCATTGTCCTTACTTTTTAAATCTGTTTTTTCATGCCATGATGTTTTGCCAACAAAAACTAATCTTATTTCCTCTGATCTTTTTTCGACGTTATTACCTATATGAAAATAGGATATTGGACCAACTTTATCAACTATTTCAGGATCATGATAATGAGAATAATAATCATTACATTTTTTACAATAAGCATCATTGATTTTATTGTTATAACTTTTAAAAATTTGTTTTTCTAGATCATTCATAGTCCTTTATCAATTAAACATTTCTTTCTTTAAAAAACCAACCCATGTTTTATAGTTGGATAAAAAGATGTTGAAAAACACTGATTACAATTAATCAAAGATCTTTATGGCTTTATACCTTCCATCACTGCCCTTTCTCTCAGATATTTTATCAAGATATTTCTGTTGATTTCGATCGATATTCTTACTCAATCTTGAAAAATTTCCATATGACCCTGTCGGATGAGGAACCCCGATAATAAAATGATGTGGAAAACTCAATGCACAAAACTCAAATGCGGAGTTTCCAACTCCAAAGATCGTGTAATTTGGAAGCAGTTCAATCTCTCTCCTCAAGTATATGTTAATGCATGTTCTCATAGTCTGTATTGGGATAATACCATTTTTATCAGAGCATTGGCATTTCACTAATTCAGTCCAAAGAATCGGCCCGTCAAAATCAAATTTCAAGAGCATCTCCCTGATTTTCCTATAATATGGATGACGGCTGAGTTTACTATTCCAATAGTCCTTCACAGCAGCATAAGTATTATTGTTTTTCAAATAGAAGTTCCGCTCGCTTTTCCTGGC
>CAZVNH010000036.1:0-7006 GCA_964628575.1 uncultured Thermoplasmatales archaeon
GTCATAGGCTATCGTTGGGATTGGACTAATGATGGTGCCTGGGATACTGAATGGTTAAACAATCCAATCACCACACATACGTATTTCGAAGGATATACAGGCCAGGTCTGTGTACAAGTAAAAGATGATGATCCAGGAAGCCATCAAGGACTTGATACGGATTCTGCATTAATAGATATAACTGGTAACCCACCAGATGCAGGATTTACCATAACTCAAACAAATAATCCTCTAATTTTTATTTTTGATGGAAGTAGCAGTGTCGACCCACGGCCAGGTCATGACTATAAAGACCTTTATTATAAATGGGATTTCAACAACGATGGAAGTTGGGATAAAACAGGAGATTGGAACAATGCAGGAAAACCAACCTGGACCTATTCAAGTAGTGGAACAAAAACAATAAAAATACAAGTGGAAAACGTTGATGGAACAGATACAACAACAAATTCTATCTATGCGTTTAATTATGACGATATCGTAGTGAGTAGCTCCAACAGTAATAATTTCTTTTTAGGGTATATGGATTGGGTTACAAATTATTCTTTGATATACAATAAATATTATTTTCCAACTCCTAATGATATTTTTGATAAGGTTTCTTTTCAACTTGGTGATGGCGACTTAGTTTGGGATAATAATCCTTCTGGTTCTGGCGAGGATATTTGGGAAGCAGAATTAAAGATGAATTCTGGTAATATTGGTGATAAACTTTACGTAAATGGATATAAAGATGATGATAAAATATGGTCAAAAAGTATAGATGTTGATATATTAGAAATTCCTGGTTGGTTTCAAGCATTTTTGTTGCTTTGTAATGTTACTGTAAATCAAAATCCAGCCTTAAGTTATTGGTCTATGGATGTTCAATTAGGTGAAGAGTTAGGAATTGAATTTCCAGAAAAAGATATCCCATTGGATCTTATTGGAGGTAAATATAAAACAAATGCAACTATTAGTTATCTTTCTGATACATTTACTATTGATGATAGTGGCACATTTAGTTATCCATTAATTCAAGCTAGTATTCCAATGAAAAATGCAAAACTTGGTAATTATAAGAATTTCAAAATTAATGGTGGTTTTTATTTTTCTGCTTCTGCAACCCTGCAGTTAAATCGTCAACGTGAAATTAGTCTTGTTGGTTCTCTTACGCTTGGTGGTAAAATTGAAGTCAATTTTAATTTTCCTTTTGGTGGTATTCCCTTTATCGCAGAAGTAGGAGTTACAGGTGGAATGCATGCACAAGCTGATATTACTATGGAGTTTACTTGTACTGCAGGTAATGGTAAAACGTTTTCTCCTTCTGGCAGTATTGTAATAAGTGTTGTTATCGGTGGTAATGCTGGTTTGTATCTTGATGTTTTATGTGGTCTTGCTCATTTTGAAGGTGGTCTTGAAGCTGAAGGTACATTTTGGGCTAAGATTCCTGATTTAAAAAGTAGGTTGAGTTTATATGGTGGGGCATATGCAAAAGCTTCTGCTTTGTGGGGTCTTTGGTCTGATAAATGGTCATATGGTTTGACTTGGGATTCTGGGTGGAAATCTGATTTTGATAGATCAGATCCAAATAATTATCATTCATCTATAAATATTACAACTATCCGTGAACATTCTTTTAAATCTGTTGATCTTCCTTGTTTAAAACAAATAGAATCTTCTAGAAATAATAGAGGTTCACGTGGTGAAACAGCATTATCTTATAATGTCGGAGTTATGGCTGATCCAAAAATAGTACTAACCGAAGATGGTTATGGTATAACTGTTTGGAGTGATATAAATAGTTCTGGTGATGGTTTCCAATCAGATATCTACTGGTCAGTCTATGATGGAACCAGCTGGAATACTTATGAATCGACAGATACTAATCTCTCTTGTGAGTTTGACCCTGAGATAACTGTAGTAGATGATGATAATTCTGAAAAAATTGTTTTAACTTATCTTGTAGTTGATGGTATAATTAATATGTCTACTGATATGAGTAGTTTTTATTCTGAACCGAGAATTCATACAGCTATTTGGGATAGTGTTGATGGTTGGAGTTTTGATGGAGAAAACATTCTGATTTCTGGTGGGACAGTAAATTCTATTAGTTTAAGTAGTGACGATTCTGGTAATATCTTTATAAGTTATCTTAAAGATTCTGATGGTGATCCTTGGGAGAATGGAATTGGAACTATTTATATTACTAATGGTACAATAACTGAGGATGTTACTGGTGATTTGGTTGATTGGGATGAATCAGTAATTATTGAAAGTTTTGACAGCATGGATATAGATTATCAGCCAAAAACAGGTTTTGTTAATGAATTGGTTGGTGGTGTTGTTTACAGTCGTTTTAATCATAGTTTGGGTTTAAATGAAACAGTTATTTATCCAACTGTATCTGGAAAAACAGGTTTTTCGGATGAGATAGTTATTAATCACTCAAGTCTGCCTGTTAGTTATACCTGTTTTTTTGTTGAAGATGATAAGATCAATGTTTTTTGGGTGGAAAATAACAGTCGTATCTATCAAACCTTTATTGATACTGATCCAATATTAAGTAATTGGGTTATTGGTGATACATCTGTTGTATATGAGAATATGAGTGTTTGTTCTTTGAAAGTTATAGGTTTTAATGATTCTCGTTATCTATTATTCCAGCAGGATAGTGATTTTAATTGTCTTATTCTTGAAGAAAAATCAATTGGTGTTTGGGATGACCTTCGACGTTTATCATTTGATGAAACGTTTTCACTTGCTCAGTTAGATGGTGATTCTAATAGTATGTGTAGTCAGATGATATACCTGCGCGATACTAATTTGGTTGACTGGTTGGTTGGTCGTTGGAGATTTAACACAGGTGAAAACAATACTGTTATTGATGACTCAGGACTTGGAAATAACGGGACAATCATTGGAGATGCAATCTGGATCGATGACTTCAATAGTACCTTGGATCAAGTATATGGCTCATGTCTATACTTTAATGATAATAGTAGTTTTGTTAATGTATCTTATGACGACAGTTTAGTAGTATCTGATGAGTTTACAGTATGTTTATGGTTGAATCTATCTGATTGTACAAGTTTGACTGATATATTTGGTGTAGATGGTTCTTGGAAGATTTATCAGGAAGATGGTAAACTTAGTGTTAAACTCTGGAGGGTAGATGGTGAAATCGTACAATCAGATATTGCATCTTTGCATCTTGATACTTGGACATTTATCGGAGTTACTTATTTCCAAGGTGAGCTAAGAATCATTGTTCGTCCTAATGGTTTTGATAATACATCTGCTATTTATGATTTAGGAAACTCTATGATTGTAGATAGTGGTAATCAATTAAGAATGGGTGGTTTTATTGGATATTTGGAGGAGGTATGGTTGTTCAACCGTGATATATCAATTTCTGAGGTTGATAGTATTTGGTTTACACCTTATCCAAAACTTGGTTCTTTACATGATGTGGTTGTTCAGAAGATGCCTTCGTTTGCAAGTTTTTCATTTGGAATTTATGATAGAAATAATCAAAGAAATGATTGGTATGATGATGGTTGGAATTATTGTAAAAAAATAACTTTAAATAGTTCTCAGATTCCAAATAATCTTCAGAATTTTCCCGTTCTCATAAAGACAATATTACCTCCTGAGAAGGTTCAGAATCATGGCGAAGATATACTTTTTACTATGGATAATATTTCAAAACTGAATCATGAGATCGAGTTATACAATGATTCAACTGGTGAGCTAATTGTCTGGGTTAATGTTAGTCAATTATTGGCATCATCAGATACTATTATTTGGATGTATTATGGTAATGCAACATGTGACAGTCAAGAAAATATTGCAGATACATGGGATGATCACTATATTGGTGTATGGCATTTAGATAATTTAGAAAGTGTTATTACTGATTCGACAGTTAATGAAAATAATGGTTCGAAAATTAATGGACCTTTAACTGTAGATAGTTTTATTGGGATAGGACAGGAATTTGATGATACGTACCATCAGAGAATAGAATTTGATGAGTTACTGGATTTAGATGTATCACAAGATGTAACACAGGAAGGATGGGTAAATTTTGATGATTTTAATGCAAATGCATTTTTAGGAAATGATGATGGAGAAGAGAATAACTATTGGTCCCCATCTGCAAATAGTCTAGGTGATACCTATAACTATTTATCCGATGGTAGTACACATGCTGGGACAGCAGTTCCTCATTCGATTGAAACCTGGCAACATTGGGCGTTCGTAATTGATAGAACAAATGATAAATCTCATGTTTATTTAAATGGAACAAAAGAAACTGATGATAGTATTACTGGTGTTGGTAGTTGTGATAGCAATAATGATTGGTGGCTTGCAGGTAGACAAGGTGTATCAAGTGGTTGGCATGCTGATGGTACTTTTGATGAATGGCGATTATCTGATATAGCACGTGATGAGGATTGGCTTATTACAACATATAACACAATGAAAAACGCAACAAATGGTGGTTTTTATAGTATAAAAGAAGAAAATACAACTATATTAACTTATGAGAATTTTACTACCGAAGACATCATTGAGTTTCAAGGAGAACCTTCTGGTTTTACATTCAATTGGGATTTTGGTGATGGTACATTTGATTTTGGTGGTTCTGTATCTCATCAGTATGATACTGCTGGTTTCTATGTAGTAGTTTGTAATGCAACTGATCCTAGTACAGGTGTTATTACACCTGTTGCTAAGGAATTATATGTTTCTGATGCGACTCCTCCGGTTTTTGCAGGTGTGTCTTCTGCTGTTGCTGGTGATACTAATGTTACCTTGGGTTGGGATGCTGCTGTTGATACTTCAAGTTTTGTCACGTATTATGGTTTTATGCGTAATGATTCTGGTGTTTTTAATTTCTCCAGTCCTTTGTTTTCTACTGAAGATACATCTTATCTTGTTGAGGATCTTGAACCTGGTATGCTGTATCATTTTGTTGTTAGGTCTTATGATGCTGCTGGTAATTGTGATAATAACACTGTGAGTCTTTCGGTAACACCTTTTGATGTTAGTCCTCCAGTGTTTAGTGGTCTTACTGGTTTGTTTGTGATTGAGAATATACCTGGTTGTGTTTTGTTGGAATGGAATAAGTCTGATGATCCTTCAGCTCCTGTTTTGTATAATACTTATATGGGTACTGTTAGTGATGGGGAGGATTTTAACAGTCCAGTTAATATAACAAATCGTTCTTTTGCTCAGGTTTGTAATCTTGATCTTGATAATGATTCTTATTTTTTTGTTGTACGAGCTGAAGACAATGTTGGTAATGAAGATACAAATGTGGTGGAGTTGAGTACTCTACCAGGTAATAGTCTTCCTGTTGCTGATTTTTCTTATATGCCCTCATCTCCTAAGAAATTTGAGAATATTAATTTTATTGATAATTCTTCTGATGCTGATGGTGTTATTGTTAATTGGTCTTGGGATTTTGGTGATGGTAATATGAGTTTTGAGCAGAATCCGATTTATAGTTATGATTGTATTGGTGATTATTTTGTGTATTTAACTGTGATGGATGATGATGGTGGTTTTGATAGTTGGTGTATTGTAGTTACTGTGTTGGATGTTTCTATTGAGATTGATGTTAATATGTCTTTGACTACTGGTTGGAATCTTATTTCGATTCCAGCACAAACAGGGTGGTGGGTATCAGATATCGCTGGTAATCTTACTGGTTGTACAAGTATTAGCAAATGGAATTCAACTATGCAAACGTATGAAACCTATATAGTAGGAGGCCCACCTACTTTTGATTTTATTATCGAAGATGGATATGGTTATTTTGTAGATATGACCAATTTCGATACATTATATATTAATGGATATCCAATAACTGGTGTTATTATTCCTCTTGAGATTGGTTGGAACCTCCTAGGTTGGTATCATGATTCTGATACAACCGCTAGTAGTTTATCTGAGAATATAACAGGTACAACATCTGTCAGTCGATGGAATGCATCTATACAAACATATGATACATATATAGTAGGTGGTCCACCAACATTTGATTTTACTGTTGTTCGTGGTATGGGCTTGTTTGTGGATGTAACTGAGGAATCTGTGTGGTACGGAGATGGATAACCCCTTATTTTTTTCTTTTTTATTTAGGTTTTATAAAACTTTTTTTAGGTTTGTTAACATATGTGATTGCTAATATTTTATTAGTAGAAGTTTTTTTTTTACTGCAAAAATGTAAGATTACGAGGGAGATTTTGATTTGTATTTACTATTAAATAGAGATTTTCTATCTACTTATGAATCCGAAATTTGAGTCTTGTTTTAGTATTATTTTTCCAATTTTTTTTATCTCTTAGTTTTTTTAATTTCATTCAGTTTTACAATCTTATTAATCTATTTATCTCAGATGTAAACTATCAAATATTTAATGTAATGAATTTTAACTAGTTAGATTGTCTATTTGTATGATGTCTAATAATTTGATATTTTTCTGTTTTTTAGAATAATCTTTTATTTTTCTTGTAAAACCAGATTTCGAAAAAATTATAAATTCTTCCTTTCTTTTTTTATTCTTCCAATTTACTTCTTTTGATTTTTGTTTAAGTTTTTCTAAAATATCGATATCTATTTTTTTATCTGTGTATTTACATTCTCCAAATATTATTTTTTTTGTTTCTTCATTTATTCCTACAATATCAATTTCAGTATCTTTATCCCACCATTTTCCAACTTTGACAACAGATGGATAAATATCCCAGATTATTTGTCTGCAAACACTTTCAAAAACAATAGAATAATGTTTTTTAAGTTTTTCAGTAATGCCTAATAATAATTTATCCTGCCTGTCCTCTTCAATTATGCTTTTGTTGGGATATATGAATTCAAACCAAAAATCAAAATAATTATCAGATAGATAATAACGAGCATTTCTACTTTCTTTTTTTTGTGTAACAGGATATTCTTTCTTGACAATATGTAGCTCAATTAAATTACTGAGATATTGAGATACTATAGATTTATTTAG
>CAZVNH010000036.1:7016-12357 GCA_964628575.1 uncultured Thermoplasmatales archaeon
TGCTTGAAGTATGGAAAAATAGTTTCTAGGTTCTCTAAATTCTTGTCTTAATAGGTTTTCTGTTTCTTCATATAGATATTCTCCTTTTTTAAAAATTCTATTTTCTAGATTATAGTTTAGACTTTTTTCTGTATTTATTTTATTCAGATATTGTGGTATACCGTCTAGTATTGAAAAAAATTTGAGTTTGTCTTTAAATGATGTTTCTTTAAAAAATAAATTCAAATCTTTAAATTTAAAAGGTTCTAGTTTCCACTGTCCTGTTCTACGTCCATAAAGAGGGCTTTTATAGCCAAGTACTTGTGTTTCCATCATTCCAATTGATGATCCACATAAGATTAACATAATTTTTTTATCTTTTAATATTTCATCCCATATTTTTTGAAATATTGAAGGTATTGCTTTATTTCCTTCTATTAAGTATGGGAATTCATCGATTGCAATAATTATCTCATTTTTTAATTTTTTCGTAAACTCTTTGAACAGATCTTCCCAGCTATCAAATTTTATTTTTTTGAATATTTCATCTTTTAGAAAATCTGCCATTATTATTTGTAATTCAAATATATTTTCTTTTTCTGTTTTTGTTCCGGCTAAAAAGTATACGTGTGGTTTATTTTTTATAAATTGTTTTATTAATTCTGTTTTACCAACTCTTCTTCTTCCATAGATTATTAAAAAAGAATTTTCTTTTTTTTGATAGTTTTTTTGGAGCCAATTTAATTCTTTATCTCTATTTAGAAATTGTTTAATCATGATTATGATAATCGTAATTTAACATATAAAGTTTTTGATCTGGAGAATAAAAAATCTATAATCAAATCTGAAATTTAATGAAATAACTTCTCAGCTTGAGTAACCTCACTTAGTTCAAATAGTATAAATGCTGTGTCAAGATTATATTATATTGTGTCCAATTTTTAGTATTTTGTCAAACATCTATTTATATTCATTTCCTTTTTTATTTCAAATGATCTGATTTATCTTTTCGTTTTCTGTGCGACTTTATAATGTTAGTGTTCATCTATTTGTTGGTTGGAATCAATCGGGTTGATATACTATTTATGATACCAGTGATGTTAGTCTTGTGGAAAATATAAGTGGTTGTACTAGTGTTAGTCGCTGGGATGCTAGTTTGCAGGCTTATGATACGTATATTGTTGGTGGACCTCCTACTTTTGATTTTACAATAACTCGTGGTATGGGACTATTTGTGGATGTCTCTGAGGAATCGGTTTGATATGGTGAAGGATAAATTTAATATTTTTCATTCTTATTTTTTTTGAAACAGAATCAGTTTTATATTTACATTTTTTTTGCAAATAAATATTTTTTAGTAATATTTAAGATGGAATAATTTATTACAATTTTTATAAAAACCTTATTTTTAAAGGGGAGAAAGGATTTTATGCGAAAAGTAATAAAAATAATAGTTTTATGTTTAATGCTGGTGATTTCTTTTACAATGGTTTTTCAGGCTAGAAGATTAGATACTTATGATATTAATTTAGAAGGTTTTAGAGAAGAATCATGGTATATTGGATGGTTATATAGTAAAAAAATTACTATAGATCATAAGATAATAGATGATGATTTGCTTAATTTCCCAGTTTTAGTTATTGATACAATATCTGATACTTCTCATGTTCAATCAGATGGTAATGATTTTTTGTTTACTATGGATAATGTTACCAAGTTGAACCATGAAATTGAAGAATATAATAGCAATACTGGTGAATTGATAGCTTGGGTTAATGTTACAGCTGTTAGCTCAACTGTAGATACAATTTTTTATATGTATTATGGTAATTATACTTGTGGTAATCAGGAGAATTTAACAGGTACTTGGGATTCAAATTTTATTGTAGTTAGCCATATGAACGATGCAATGTCAAGTTCAATATTTGATTCAACAGACAACACAGGTTTCGATGGAAGTAAAAAAGCAAGTAATGAGCCAATACAGACTAATGGAATGATTGGTTTCGGTCAAAAATATGATGGATTAGATGATTATATTAAATTAGCAACAGGAACAAATCTTAATGTAAGAAATAAAGACTATACCTGGGAAGTTTGGGGGAATTCATCTGATGTTTCAGATAATTCTCAAATCTTTTGTAGATATCCTGCAAGTTTAGATAGACATTATTTTGTTGGATTCGGTAATGATTTATCCACACATCATGGTGCAAAAATTGATGGAGATTGGAGAATAATTGCTAAAAAGAATAATATGATATATGCAAATGATAACTGGCATTATCTAGCTTTTATTTCTGATAGAGATGCATCTAATTATATTTATAAAGATGGAGTTTCTCTTTCATTAGATGTGAACACATATTCAGAATATGATATTAATATTGATGGAACTCTTTATTTAGGTGGAAATGTAAGAGAAGGAGAAAGTTATCATGAAGGAATATTAGATGAAATTAGAATAAGTAATATAGCAAGGAGCAGTGAATATATTAATGCAACATATAACACAATAGAAAATCCTAATTTTTTAACAATTGATACTGAGCAAATAATAATTCTAGCAGATGTTTATGTTGATGGTGATGCAGATCCAAGTTGGTATGATGCAATGCATGTAAAAACAATTCAGGAAGGTGTTGATAATGCAAATATTGGTAATACTGTTTATGTTTTTAATGGAACTTATTATGAAAATGTTGTAGTAGATAAAACTGTTAATTTAATTGGTGAAGATAAAAATAGCACAATTATTGATGGTGGTACTTCAGGAGATGTTGTATTGATTAATGTTGATTATGTAAATATTAGTGGGTTTAAAATTCAAAACACTGGTACTTATCATAATGGTGGTGTTCACATTGAATCAGATTATAATCATGTTTATAATAATGAGATCACTGCGAATTGTACAGATTGTATTTGGTTAAAATATGCATCATATAATACAGTTTCAAATAATGAAATCTATGATAGTTGGCGAGGAATATTAATTCAATATAGTACCTTTAATTTAATAATAAATAATACAATTAGTTTAATGGAAGATGAAGGAATATTAATAGAATATAATCCTTCACATAGCTATGGTAATTTGTTTTATCATAACTCTTTTTATGATAATTCTATTAGCGCTTGGGACTATGGAGATAATACTTGGGATTATGGGAATGTTGCTGGTGGTAACTATTGGTCTGATTATGATGAACCAAGTGAGGGTGCATGGGATAACAACACAGATGGTATTGTAGATGATCCATATTTTATTCCTGGTGAAAGCAATCAAGATAATTATCCTTCTATGTATCCATTTGGAAGCTCTATTCCAGATTTTAATAAGATATTAAATATTGGATGGAATCTTATTGGCTGGTATCGTGAATATGAGACAACCGCTAGTAGCATCTCAGAAAACATAACAGGTTGTACAAGTATTAGCAAGTGGGATTCAATAAATCAAACGTATGATACATATATTGTAGGAGGTCCACCAACATTTGATTTCATTGTAACGCGTGGTATGGGATTGTTTGTAGATGTAACTGCACCAAGTATTTGGCATGGAGAAGGATAAAAAAATATTATATTCTTCTTTTCCTTTTTTAATAATTAGTTTTTTGAAGAAATGGGATATTTTGACACGTATTTATTAACAAATTTATTTTTTTATATTGTTAAATTGATAATAAATATATAATAATATTTAATAACTATTATCAATTTTTAGTTATTAATGTTTTAATTATCTATTTAATAAATTTTTGTGAAATCAAATTATTTTTTATTTCTTGAAAGTTTATCAAAACAGGTATTAGCTGTTGCATTTCTTGTTTGTATATTTTTTCTTTTTTTTCAACTGATTTTTCAAACTCTTTTGGGACATATTCTTTTTTAAAATATTTTAATTTTAAATTTATTAGCGATATAGGAGTTTTTATTTTTTTCTGACTTAAAAACCATAGATCATAGATATCTCTTGCATTGTTTCTTGTCATTATTGCTCTTATTTTTTCTGCCATTATTTCCTCAAGATCCATTATAGATACTGTATATGGTGGAAGATCTTTGTATATCGGTATTATTGTATTTGTGTTAACTGGTAGTATTATTTTTTCTCGTTTGCTGATTTCTATTTTTATATATGTATGACTTTGTTCTGTTCCATTGAATAGTGGTCCTTTTATTTTTATTGAATAATTTTTTCCTATTTTATCTTCTTTTATTTTTTTCTTTGTTGATTCGTATCCAAATATCTTCAGATTTGTGGTTATATAGTTAAGTATTGGTTCGATATTTATTTCTGATTTCATTGTGAAATCTAAATCTTCGCTGAATCTGTTTAATCCGTAGTTTTTTTGTAGAGCGGTTCCTCCTTTAAATACTAATTCGTCTTTGATTTTTCTATAAAGATTTAATAAAAATATATGTTGTAGATAGTCTTTTTCAACTTGGCCAAGATTAAAACCTGTTATTTCTTTGTAAGATTTTAGATCATTTCTTGTTAGCATATTTTTTATATCTCCTCATTTATTTTTAGTTTCCATTTTATATTTTTTTTATCTGTTGATGGAAGAAATGGATTTAACAGGTCATAGCGTTTATTTAGATATTTTTTAACTTTTGGATAAATATCGATATTATTAATATCTAATGCATATCCAAGTCTTTTTAGAAGTATAATTGAATTTACTTTTATTGAATAATTAATTAATTTTTTAATATTTAATTTTGTTTGTTTTATCGCATTTAATGTTTGGTTTATTGGGCAGTATTTGGGTAGTAATAGTGAATCTGTTATGATTTTTTCTTTTTCTCCTATAAAATAATATCCTTGTTGAGTTTTTATTCTCTCGTATCCAAAGATTTGTCTTAGTTTGATGAATTGTATTTCTTCGTTTTCATAAACTATTCTTTTTTTTGATTTTGTTGTTGCAATTTGCATTATTCTTGGTATCTGGGTTGTTAAGTGATAGTATGATAGACCAGATAAAAAGGATATATATGATGGTATTACTAGGTTACTTGCTATCACAAAAGATGATGTATTTGGTAGTGTATATTTTCCTTTTTCAATTCTTTTTATTATTTTTCTTTTTTCAAGTCTTTTTAGATATAGAATTGTGTATTTTCTGTTTTTATTTATTATTCTTGCTGTATCAGGTATTGTGAATATTCCAAGGTTTTGTTCTTTTATTGTTTTTATAAATTCTCTTTCGTTCATTTAATATATATCTTTATATACGAACATATTTATTAACTTTTTGTTTTTAGATAAATATCAAAAATGATAATTTTGATTAAATAAAAAGATGATATTATATGATTGAAGAATTTTAAAATTTTTGGGAGTATTTCTGTT
>CAZVNH010000037.1:0-1705 GCA_964628575.1 uncultured Thermoplasmatales archaeon
CTGCTCTACAGATCATGCATTATTTCCTGCCTCATCGAATAATAATCTCTCTCAAACCTCTGATATGTAAAAGAGGTTTTTTCCAGCCTTATTTTTTAATTTGGAGACAAAAGAAAAGCCTTTCAATAATCAATGACCTCCATAATAATTCTATAAGATATAACTAAAGAAAGGAGAAAGGGTTTAGAAAAAAGTTTTGCTGGTAGTTTTGGCGATATTATGGCAGAATTTTATTAGGTAACCACTTTGTTACCCGCCCCTGTTGGGACGGTTTAGTATATACTAATGGTTTTTGAAACTTACTATTGAAAATCATAATATAGTTTTACAGAGTGTTTAAGATAATATGGTTACGTAATAAATTGATACAAAAATTTTGTAAAATGGTATTTTAATTATATATGTTAAAAATTTTTTTAATTAGCCATTCAATGTTTCTTCCTAGATAAAATTTATTCAGTTTATGATATGTATACATTTCAATATCGTCATCTGAACTAATCTCTGTTGGACCAACATAAGGAATTTTGTTTCCATTCCTATCAATATCAATACACTGATTATAATAAGCGGCCCAAACCAATTCAGAACAATACCAAGCTTCTGCATCAGGACTTGGATCTTTAGGACGTTTAAACCATGGTATTAAAAAGCATTTACTATGAGCATATGGTTTTCCGAGTTGACTTTCTGCAAACTTTATTGCATTTTGTCTTTGACTTTCATTAGATGTTTTTACTGTTCCATATGTTATATTTTTTGCCCAAGTTTGAATTACAGTTAAATTAGTTCTCCAAACACTCCAAACCTCTCCAGGTACAGCTTCAATAAATGTATCATCCCCTATATAAATTCCGCAATGATCCCAACCTGGTTCTAAATCCTTATTTTTACATTCACAGAAGTAAAGATCACCAGGTTTAAGATAATCAGGAACCACCATTACAAGGGTTTGTTTTTCTTTTTTTCCTGGTAATGCGTTGTAAGTTATTCCTTCAGTTGGCAATACTGCTAAATTCAAAAAGATAAAAATACATGCTATTCCTAATACATATGATTTCTTTTTTATCAGAAACATTTTCAACTTTTTATTACGTACTCATAGGATATATAATTATTGTTTTACAATTCTTATCTAATTATCCAAAAAAAATAATATTTTTCCTTTTTATAAGATAAATCCCGTCATTTTGTCGATAAATTAAACTTATATCATAATTTATTTGAAATATTGACGAATAAATCTTCGACAGATTAATATAACGAAATATAAGATTCAGATGTAGTTAATATTATTGTATATGGGGAGGTGAAATAAAAAATATATAAAAAACTGGAAAAAATAGTAATTTAATAAGTTATTTATCAACCTTCTAAAAGGATTATGGGGGAGGTAAAAAAAAATTTAAGAAAAAAAAATTTTGATGGAGGAAAAAAAATGAAACATAAAATAGGAAAAAAAGGATTTTGTATGAGTTTAGCTGCTTTAGTAGTTATTTTAGGTATGTTACCTATAGTTTCAGGCAGTAATAATGTTAATTTAGATAAAAATAATCTAAATGTTAATGCTAATAATAACAATAATCTAAATATCAATAATAATGTGAATAATAATAACAATAACAATGTAAATAATAATAACAATAACAATGTAAATAATAATGATAATAATAATCTAAATGTTAATGCTAATAACAATAACAAT
>CAZVNH010000037.1:1805-12306 GCA_964628575.1 uncultured Thermoplasmatales archaeon
TGTAAATAATAATGATAATAATAATCTAAATGTTAATGCTAATAACAATAACAATGTAAATAACAATAATAATGTGAATAATAATAACAATAACAATTTTAATAACAACAATAATAACAATGTAAATAATAATGATAATAATAATCTAAATGTTAATGCTAATAACAATAACAATGTAAATAACAATAATAATGTGAATAATAATAACAATAACAATTTTAATAACAACAATAATAACAATGTGAATAATAATAACAATAAAAATAACTACAACAAAAACAATTTTATTAACAATTTCATAAATTTCTTAAAAACATTTCCTAAATTAGAAAAATTATTAATGTTATTTCTTTAAGATAATAACATACAAACAGATCTAACATAGATCTACCTAAATCTTTTTTTATTTATTTAAATATAAATTTCTTTATGAGTTTTAAAGTTTAAAGAATCTAAGAATTAAATGATACAATTTTTGATAATTTTCTAATAAGGAAATAAATGGTTTATTAAATACTTTATTTCTTGAGATAAAATTCTTTAATATTACCAAATCACTTTCAGTATCATATAAATCTCTTGCTTTTCCTTGACGACCATATGTCTTAAAACAGAAATCAAATTTTGGATAACCATGATCTGGATCATCTATCTTAATCCAATCAGCTGATCCCATCTTCATCCATGCATCACCCTGAGGATATGGATCATTAATTCCTGCTCCAATAAAATAAAAGTTTTCTTGATTATCCCCGCCAGTTGTACTCATCACTATATAATATAACTCTCCTGGATTAACATCTATATCTTTAAAATCAAACTCTGTCCAACTATAAATTCCAGTACTTATATCTGATGATTGTTTAGAAACAACGGTTAAATCATTTCCATCTAATTCGTTTCTAATAGATATTTTTAAATCATTTACCACACCTTTTTTAAGTACAGGAAGTTTAATTTTGGTAAGAACTTTTCTTGTTGGTACAAAACCTTGAGCAAAATCCCAATTTCCACAAAGACAGCCTCCACTATTTAATTCTGTTTGTTTTTGATCAATAAAGCTATCTTGTGAACTTATAAAATCATTAAAAAATTCATCCCAAAAAGCGTCTTGAGCAAAATCTAAACCATAATCTGAATCAGCATAATTTGAGTCGATTTCATTTTTTGGAAAATAAATAGTTAAACCATGAGCATCTGGATGCTCAGTTCCATGACACTCTGCGATAATACAATCTATTAAAGAATTCATAACATTTGTTAAATTTTGAAGTATATCAGAATCAGTTTCAACAGTGCTAATTTTTTCTACTAAATCATATATATCTAAAATACCACCATTACTAAAATATTGAACATCATTGTATATTGATTGTATGTTATAGTATGATTCATCTTTGTTATTATAAAAATCATGAGCAATAATATCAATTGAATCTGATAGTTGATTTATTTTATCAGTTCTAATAGCACTCATTGTTATTGCTTCTGCATAATCCCATCTATAATGATCAGCTTCTATTACATTGATTATTTGTTCACCAATAGCAATATTATCTAAATCTGGATTTTGATTTAAAATATCACATATATCACTAATGATATAGCCCCACCATGCGTATCCACTTAGTTCTTCACTTCCAATATATACATCAACACAATCTCGAAGTTCATAAACTGATTCAAATGCACCCATAAGACAAGGTGCAGTAAAACAGACTATGTCAGCACCACCTGTATCAGTTAATGCTTTTTGTATGTCATCCATTGTTAACCACCCTTTGTCAGTATCGTCTACACACGCACCAGTCCAACCACCTCCATGGTTATAAAAAGAAATCAAATATCTATCAGCAGGATAATTAGTCTTTGAATATTCAATAAAATCAGAAAGGGTTTGGGAATCTCCCATATTAACTTCACCTAAATTTTCAAGTAAAAGAGGATTATGATTTTGGTCAATATACCAATATTTAGCTGGTCCTCCAAATGTATCTTGAAGCATTATTACATCAAGATTTTCTCCTGAATATGCCTCTTCACTAAACCATTCAAAAGGATCATAACCATTTGTGAAATCTGCGTCGTTATAAAACATCCAAGTCCATTTAGTATTAGATGATGGAAAGTTTTTACAGTTAATATTGTTAAAACTTTTAATAGGGGTATTAAAACTTTTGATATCTTCTTCTGATGGATGTATTATTTTATTATAAGGATAACTTAAATCACGATAATTAGGTTTTATCAGATCCATTTTTTCCCTAGAAATATTTTGACTTATTACAGATGATTTTTCTAAGTTAATCCCGATAACATTTGGTATGAGCCCTGCTCCTAATATTAAACTAAAAATTATTAGAACAAATATTTTTCTAAGCATAAATACCATTTCTTCCATAAAGGAAATATAAATTTTTTAATATAAATTTTTCTTTTTATTAATTATTTTTTAAGATTATTATAAGATAATTAAATTTTTATAGAGTAGTATAATTAACAATAAATGAGTTGGGGGATTAAATTGATAAAGAAAAAAATCAATAATACAATAATTGTTTTTTTAATTTTAATGGTATCATCTCTTTTATCAGGAATGATGATTGACGTAATATATTCATCTGGAAATAATGGAACAACCTCAGATGGTCCTGAGATAAATGTAACATTTGGCGGAATAGAAAAAGATGATGGATTTGCATTAATTCAAACAAATGACGGTGGTTATATAATAGCTGGTGAAACTGGTTCTTTTTCTCCTGGTGGTTATAGTGATGCTTATTTATTAAAAACAGATTCAACTGGTTCACTTGTTTGGGAAAAAACATATGGTGGAAATCAACGGGATGAGTTTAATTCTATTAAAAAAATTCCAGGTGGAGGTTATATTGTTGGTGGTCAGACAGTTTCTTATTCAAAAGGAGATTTCGATTCTTGGTTAGTAAAAATAGATGAAAATGGTAATGAAGAATGGAATAACACCTATGGTGATGTCAAAGCTGATTATTTATTTAATGTTGAACCTACTTCTGATGGTGGATATATTTTTACGGGTTGGACATGGTCCTGGTGGAGTGAAGGAGGTAGCGATATATGGTTAGTAAAAACCAATTCAAATGGAGTTAAATCATGGCAAAAAACATTTGGTGGATATGCTGGTGATTATGGATATTCTGTACAACAAACATCTGATGGTGGATATATTATTACTGGATTCTCTGAATCTAATGATGCATATAATGGGGACCTCTGGTTAATAAAAACTAATAGTTATGGGACTAAAGAATGGGATAAATTTATTGGTGGAGCCTCGAGTGATTGGGGTTGTAGTGTTAATCAAACAACAGATGGAGGTTATATAATATCAGGTTTTACAAGCTCATATGGTTCAGGTGGTCAGGATATTTTTCTTGTTAAAACTGATAGTAGTGGAAATGAACAATGGAATAAAACATTTGGTGGAACTGGGCATGATTATAGTTATTCAGTTAAGCAAACAAGTGACGGTGGGTATGTTTTATCAGGTTATACAAATTCATTTGGTGCAGGTGGAAATGATATATGGTTAATAAAAACAGATTCTACTGGTAAAGAACAGTTGAATTCAACTTATGGAGGGATTTACGATGATGAATTATATTATACCGATTCGATGGTATTATCAAACAATGGAAAATTTGTATTAGTAGGATCAACAGGTTCATTTGGATTAGGTAAAGAAGATGTTTGGTTATTAAAAGTAACAGGTCTAGAAGGAAATGATCAATCTGATTCAGGGGATGATAATGGAGAGGATTCTCAAGTAGTTAAAATTTCTGATGGTACAAGTATTAATGTATATGAAAGGACAGGATCTACAAACGAATATACATTTACAATATCGACTTTAATGGGAGAAGGAGGATTATTTTCTACAGGTGCATCCGAATCTTATAAAATAACCTCTGATGGTACATATTTAAAAGTAGAATGTTGGAGACCTGAAGATAGTGATAGGGGTCATAATCTTGTTGCTGTTAGACTCAATGGAGTTTCAGGATACTCTGAAGGTTTATGGGCTACAAATATAGTTGAATATAGTTTAGGCTCCGATGGTGATGAAGATTTCAACAACAATTGCTTAGGAAATGATATGTCAACATGGACCCAACTTGGTGATGTATATAGTAGTATTACCCTTAGTTTCTCTGTTGACCAAATTATTAAAGGATTAGTTAGTTATTGGAACTTTGATGAGGGTAGTGGAAATACTGCTTATGATTCATCTGTAAATAGTAATGATGGAATAATATATGGTGCAACTTATGTAGATGGGGTTTCAGGTAAATCATTAAGTTTTGATGGAATTGATGATTATGTTGATTTTGGCAGTAATTCGATGAATAATTTACCTCAATTAACAATTAGTTGCTGGATTAATTATAATACAAATATGGGTACTGGAACTCCTTCCGCTGGGGAATTAAATAATAATTGTATTATTCGAAAACAAACTGGAACTGGCAATAATAGAAATTATGCTGTTACGCTTTCAGATAAAAAGATTTGCTTCCTTTTTTGCGATGGAGTATCAAAGGTATATAAACTAAAATCAAATACTGAATTAAATCCTGATAAATGGTACCATA
This sequence comes from uncultured Thermoplasmatales archaeon, assembly GCA_964628575.1. Lineage (GTDB taxonomy): Archaea > Thermoplasmatota > E2 > DHVEG-1 > DHVEG-1 > CAZVNH01. The sequence continues at coordinate 6,434 of CAZVNH010000037.1, forward strand.
TTACAGTTACAAGAAACGGAGATATTGCAAAGGTATTTATTAATGGAGTTTTAGATAATAGTGGTAGTTATGATTTTGTCCCTGTTTCAAATCCCAATCCATTAAATGTAGCATGGGGCGATGGAGAATATTATTCTAGCAGACATTTTGATGGATTGATTGATGAAGTTAAAATCTATAACAAAGCTTTATCATCAAGTGAAATTGAATCAGATTATAATGATAATAAACCATCTGAAGAAGAAATTCCTCCATCGAGTATAAAAATTGAACCTCTGTTTATTGTAAATTCAGTTGAAAAAGGTGGAGAGTTGTTTCTTTATTATAGAGTTACTGAAAACAACAAACCTGTTAATGATGTAACTCTTAATTTTTCACCAAATCCAAGTGGTAGTGATACCACTGCTGTTTCTGGTGAGATTGGTGATGGTATTGCAGTTGTATCGTATAGTTTAAGTAGTGTTAATTATGGTTCTAATTCTTTTAAGATTGCAGACGCTAGCTATAAGGGGAGTAATATAGATTATTCTGTTACAGAAAATCCTGTCTCTGTAGATGTTATTGATAGGGTTTGTTCTACTAGTGTTGGTGTTTCTGCTTCTGTTGGTGGTGAGCTTAAAGGTGTTCATCTTGAAGGTGGTCTTTCTGCTGAGCTTGGGCTTTTGGGTAATACTGATGATGTTTCTATGATATCTTTAAAAACTGAGGGTAGGATTGGTGCTGGTGTTAAGTCTTCTTTTGGTCTTAAGGTTAATCAGATTGATTTTCAGCCTATGCAGATTAAGGCTGTTATTGGTGGTTTTTTTGGTGGTGAAGCTGTTTTTGATGATTTATCTGATCAGAAAGAGCGTGAGGTTGCTACTCTTCTTGTAACAAGAGTTGCTCTTACATATATGATGACTACACCTTATTTTCAGCCTATTTTCCCTGTTCTTCTTGCTGCTATTTGGGAGATTGATGTGGACCTTGGTAGCCGTCTTGGAGATACGTCATATTTAGAGGGTGGTATTTTTGCAAGTCTTGCTGGTAATCTTGGTTTGAGTCTTAATTTGTCATATAAGGAGGATACAACTAAGGGTAAGATTATTCGTAAATTTGATTTATCTAATTTCTCTGTTTATTTAAAATATAAAATTGATGCAAAGCTTTCTATGAAATATTATATGGATGGAAAAGTTGGTGTTAAGGCTTGGGCTTATCCATATATTACTGGTAATTATCAATCATTTCTTGGTGGTGGAAATCTAAACAATAATGTTTATATTTCGATTGAACGGATTTATCCTTCGCTTTCTGCTGTTGGCTCTGATTTTATGAATCCTGAAAAGATTATTATCAGGCTTGGTGGTAAAGCTGTTGCGAGTAAGATTGATACTACTAAAATTAAGAAGGATTTGTTTAATTTCTATGCTCCTCTTGAGAATTATATTAAGGATATTAGTGGTAGTGAAGAAGTTTATTATCTTTTAGAGTATGTTTGTGATTTAACTGATGCTAATGCTATGAAGTATCAGTATCTTATGAGCAGTGCTCGTGGTGCTGATGGTTTTAGTTTTGGTCTTCTTGAATCTTTGGCTAGGGTTTTAACTCATGATGTTACTGCTGAGTATAAATATTATATTTTTGATAAGTCAGATTTTAAGGTTGATATTGATCTTGGTGCTGTTATTGCAGGTGTTGATCTAAGTGTTGAGTTGTTTGAAAATGTTGGTCGTGAATATGAGTCTGGTTATGTTGTTGATGGTAATTATTTCCGAACTATAAAATATACAAATACTCCATCAAAAATTGATATTCCTAAATTTTTTATTAATAATTTTGATGTAGATTTTATTTTAAACAAACTTGTTTTTGTTCCTTTGAATAATCTTAAAAATTCAATTGGTCAGGGCATTAATAATTTTGTTAGTAACACTGAAGATAAAATCACAAAATTTGGAGAAGATACAAAAAATAGAATTAATGATTTTTACGAAGGTACAAAGAGTTCTTTTGATAATTTTTGTCAAGACCCAATTGGTTTCATGGGTTTCTGTCCAATTAATATTACAATTATTAATCATGAGGGGCTTATGATTGGTTATCTTGATGATGAGTTTGTTAATGAAATTGATGGTGCTTATTATTATTTTGATGATATTGATGCATGTTATTATTATTTGCCACCTGGTGCTTATATAATTATTATTGAGGGTGAGGATACTGGTGAATATGATTGTAAGTTGGTAAAATATACTGATCAATCTACTACAGTGGTGAGTATTAATAATGTGGATATTAATGAGAATAGTGAAGATACGTTTATTCCAAAAAGATATGGCTTTGATTATGGCTCTAATGAGCTAAAAGAATATGATTTAAGAGTTGATAGGATTTCTAAAAATGATGAAAAAACTTTTTTATTAAATAATATGGCAATTGATAATGGTAGTAGTCATAAATATTCCGTTGAAACAGATGATGATCAAACAGATTCAGGTAGTGGTTTTGTATCTTACGCTGTTGATTTTGATGATGATGGAAAAATTGATAGTTTTATTGATTTAAATAATGGTATGACACAAAATGAGATTAACGATCTAATCGAGAAAGAGAAAGAAGGTGATGTTAAGGCAACATCTTCGAGCTCACCTGGTTTTGAATTATTATTAGTAATATTTGTATTACTTGTTATAGTTTTATTTAAAAGAAAAAGAAATTAATTATACTGTTTGTTTTAGAGTCCAGCTAATCTTTGTAATAAATGAAATACTATTGGATGTTTTTCTTGGAATATTATGAATAAATTATTTATATATGGTTTGTCTCGTGGCATGCTTATTGATAATGGATCACTCCATGGGCTTTCTGCACCTGATGTATCTTTAGCCTTAACTTTTATTTGATAATTACCCTGAGTTGTCCATGTATGTGTAGCACTAGCTGTTGAACCTGATGAATATGGGCCGACCCAGCCGCTATCTGTTCCATCTCCCCAGTCAAACCAATAAGATATTTGATCTCCTTCAGTATCGGTTGTTGATGTTGTATAGGTATAAGCAGTATTGGCTTTTCCATTGATTTTACCTGAGGGTTTTGATGGTTTAACAGGTGGTGTATTTCCAGTGGTTATTGTAACTGTATCAGATGATGGTGATAGATCATAGTTTCCTACTGAGTTTTTAGCTCTTGCTTCTATTGTATAGGTTCCAGGAGTTAATGGGCCAATTGTCATAGTGAAATGCTCCTTATACGTATTATAAGTCCCATCTACTGGATTTGCATTTTGCCAGGTTCCACTATTTACACGATACTCTACATTTGATATAGTATTAATTGTTACATCATTTCCTGATGCACTTATTTGTGGATTGTTATTTGGATATGGTACTACTATTGCAAACCCTGTGTAAACAAGTGTTGTACTAGTTGTTGGATCAGGAGTGTATGGGTTTAGAGTTGTATCTGGATTTGTATCAATAATATCAAGAATATTATCTCCATCGGTATCTCTCCAACCTATTTGGCCTATTGTTCCTGAAGAAAGACTCAATGCACATGTATCCATTAGACAACCAGATCCCTCATTATCCATTACATTTAGATAACCACTGTATTCGCTATTACCATCATATTCATCTGTGGCCCAGAAAATATGCCCTGTCTCATGAGCAAGAACCTGGTGAATTCTTGTTATTCCCCAAGCACCATTATCATATGTCATAACACAAAATGGACCACCCTTATATGCATAAGCCCAGTAATTATCAGAAAAAGCACCAGGAGTCGTAGGATCAGTTGCTGCGTCATTAGTGCTATCAATTATAAAAATTGCAAATGCCCAATCTGTACCCTTAGTTTGCCTAAGATTATTTATATAATCTCTAGTTCGTTGCATCCAATCACCAGATGTATAACCAAGATATGCCATTGCTTCACTGACCCAAAGTTTTTCATATGCATCATTAGTAACTGCAGATGGATGAATAATAGGCTCATAAGTTGTTGGAACAGCAGTATGTAAATCATACGTAAAACTTACCTGTGCATTAGTATTCTGAGTTGCCCACCATTGATTTAATGCATAGGCTATTTCCTGTTGAACATTAAGTTCTTCATATGGCTGCCAGTTTTCAGTGCTTGGATCATTACCACCAATGCTTTCTAAAAAAATCTCCCCAACGGCTATACTACCAATCATATATTCACTAGTTTCATAATAACCAGGATCCGGTGTAAGACTAGATGATGTAACAATCTTATCAAAATCAGGTGGTATTAAAGCACAAGATTTCATTTGATTTTTTTCTTTATTTTTAATATCTAAGTTTAAACCAGTTGCAGGTAGAACTGTAGCAATCAAAAGCGTACATATTAAAAATCCAATAATTTTTTTCCTCATATGTGTTCCCCCAAAAAACTAGATATGCATCTGTAACATTCTTAATATAAATTTCGGTTATAAAACAATTTATTAAGATAAATTGAAAATAAAAGAAAAAAAATGTAAATTAATTGCTATTTGTTTAGAATTTGATAGTTAACAGATTAAACTAAATAATATACAAAAAATATATAAACTAAAAGATACAAATATATATAGGTTAGGCAGAAGAGGCAAAATAGATATGTTATTCCGTGGAGGTGACGGATGTGTAGGAGAGTCAACTCTGTCTAACCATTATTTTTCTAATAATTAACAATTATTAAATTTAGAAACATTAATATTTTTCAAAAATAACTCTAATTAATTTTATTAAATAAATCTAATAGGGACCTAGTTTAGTGGAGGTAAGGAAAGGAAAAAAAGATAATAAATCTAAAAATCATTTTCTTACCAACTAGATCCCTATATTGTATTGTAAGTAATAGGATATATACTTTACGTTTAATTGGTTATATTTTTATAAAAAAGTAAAAAAAAGAAAAAATGTATTGTTTATAGTCCCAATCGATTTTTTAATATTTTTAGCAATGAAAACAGATATGGGTGATTTTTTTGGAATATATCTAATGGATTGGTAATTGCTTTACTCTTTGGTGTTTTAAGTGAAACCTGAATTGTCTCATAGTCATTGGTATCATCTTTGTTTACTATCTTTATTTCGCCTGAGAAATCTTTATTTTGTTCTTTTTCTGCAACAATTGAAACCTCGATAGTAAGTGGTTCATCTTCAGGTGTTAAATCATATCCTTCATTAAATGAAAATGACCATGTACCCCAGTCTGGATATTCTGCTATCTCCCAGTTTAAAAGTGATTCTGCATCACCAATATTTTCAATACTAAAACTACCTATAACTGTACCTCCTGCTGGTACATTTTCAAAATTAAGTGAACCTGTACAAGATAAATCTGGTAATCGTCCTGTATATGAATATGTTTTAAAACAAAAATCAAAATATTGGTAATAATCATCTAAACTTTCCCATTCACTATTTGTTGGATTGATCCACCACCCATTTCCTTGCTCGTAGAAATCAACATCACTATTCATTATACAAAACCAATAATATGCTTCTCCTTCATTAGATGTTCTTGTAACAATATAATATGTTTCCCCTGGATCAACTGTTATATCCTCAAAATCAAAATTAACCCAGCTTCTAGATGTTGGTACTAAATTTGGCTGTAGAGAGATATATGTAAGATCTTCACCATCTAAGTCTTTTCTAATACTGACTTCTATTGGTTCTTCAGCATTTTCATCAGACTCAATTAAAAGTCTTACTTTTACAAGTGGTGTCATTGTTGGAATAAATGACTGAGCAACATAAACTCCCTCTTTAAGGATTGCGACAAAACTTCCTGTATCAGGTTGGTATTGATCAAGTATAAAACCATCATAACAGGAGGGATTGCTATTTCCCTTTCTTATATTAACTGCTTTACTC
>CAZVNH010000038.1:0-12157 GCA_964628575.1 uncultured Thermoplasmatales archaeon
GATGAAGTAGGTCTAGCAATACACGAATATAATTGGACTCTTGCAGCATGGGATGATATAGCTGATGATTTTACAACTGGAGTAAATACTGATCAGAATTATGCTTGGGCAACAAGCGTTACAAATTATAGTGGATTTGGTCTTGGTGATAAAATCTTAACATCTATGTGTGGACCAATAAGTCCTTATATACAAACAACAAGTCCACTAACAATAACTGCTGATGGAAAGTATGGTCAAGGACAACCAGATAATATTACACTTTATTATCGATATTCAAGTGATAATAATACTTGGTGGAATAGTAGTTTTCCTTATAGAAAAAATATAACAATTGATTCTAATCAAGTAAAAGAAGATTTAGTAAATTTTCCAATTTTAGTAAATATAACTGATAGTGATTTATTAAGCAGAGCACAATCAGATGCTGATGATATTGTCTTTACAGATTTATCAGGAAATAAATTGTATCATGAAATAGAAAGTTATAATAGTGGCACAGGAGCCCTCATTGCTTGGGTTAATGTAACTTGTATTAGTAGCTCCTCAAATACTATAATTAGGATGTATTATGGAAATTCCAATACAAATTCTAATCAGGACATTAATAATACTTGGAGTAATGGTTATGAACTTGTTTGGCATATGAGTGACATATCATCAACAGCAGTGAATGATAGTACATCTAATAATAATGATGGTACAAAAAGTGCAAGTACTGAACCTGATGAATCTTCTGAGTCGATGATTGGAGATTCCCAATATTTTGATGGAAATGATTATATTTATGCAAATGATGACAATACATTAGATTTTGATTCTGAATTTACACTTGAATCATGGGTTAGATTTGATAAAGTAGATGATGAACCAAGTGATTATGGTGCAGTTGTTCTCTCAAAAGATCTTGAAACCGATAGATGGTACCGACTTAGCATCCTAGATCATGATTCATATGGAGATATACCAAAAATATATGGATTTGTAGGATATAGTGATGGAAGTCCTCCAAATGAAAGAGTAGAATATGTTGGAGCAAGTGAACTTAAAATAGATACATGGTATTATTTTACTACAACTGCTCAGGAAAATGATAATATATATGCATATTTAAATGGTTCTTTAGAATCAACAACATCTTTTAATGGAAAGACATTTAACAGCAATAGTCAAGAATTTTATGCTGGTGCTCATGATTATAGTGGATCATTCGATGGTTATATGCAGGGATATCAAGATGAAATCAGACTTTCAAGCGTCAAAAGAAATGCAAGTTGGTTGGAAACAACATATAATACAATAATCAATCAAAGTACATTTATTACAACAAGCGATGAGGAAGGTTGGATTAATTTTGGAACAGATACAGAGGAAGATCCATGGGAATGGAGTTTTACATTTCCAAATGGAACAGGATATTATGAATTTTATAGTGTAGCTTGTGGAGATGGTGTTTATGAAGATGAACCAAATGAGGCAGATACTATTTGTTTATATGACCCAAATGAGGCCCCAATACAAAACAATGAAAATCCAGGAAATGGATCAAGAGCTATTACAACAACGCAAACTCTGAATGTGACTATAGAAGATCCTGATGGAAATAGTATGGACTGGACAATTGAGACCAGTCCAGATATAGGACAAGATAGTGGTAGCAGCGCAAGTAATGGAAGTATTAGTGTAAATGTAGCAGGAAATTTAACACAGGGAACTACATATACATGGTATGTAAATGTTACAGATGGAGAATTATGGAGTAGAGAATACTATACATTCTCAGTAAACTATTTGCCATATCTGAATTTTGAAGATCCAACCAATCAAACAACAGACACATGCCCATCGACACAAGACACAATTAATGTAACAATAAATGACAATGATACAGGTGAAACACTAAACTGGACAATACACATTGATCCAGATATAGGACAAAACAGTGCCAGTGGAAATTCCTCAGGAGATTCTATTAACGTAGATATCTCAGGAAATCTAAGCGCTGGAGTAACATACACATGGTATGTAAACGTAAGTGATGGATACGAATGGACTAATGAAAGTTATACATTTACAACAGATAGCACACCAACAATAACAAATCCCACACCAGGAAATGGATCAAGAGCTATAACAACTACATCTCAAGTAAGCGCAGATATAGCAGATTCAGATAGTGATACAATGATATGGACAATACAAACAGATCCAGACATAGGACAAGACAGCGGAAGTACAACAGATGCAACAGTAACATGTAATATAGCAGGAAACCTAACTCAAGGAACTTCATATACCTGGTATATAAATGTAACAGATGGATGTAACTGGGCAAGAGAATACTATACATTTACTGCTAATTCATTACCATATCAAGATTTTGAAATACCAAGTAACCAAAGTACAGGAGTACTAACAACTAATACTACATTAAATTTAACAATTTATGATAACGATACAGGAGAAACACTAAACTGGACCATACAAAGCGACATAGGACAAAACAGCGCAACAGGAAATAACAGTGGAGATATTATTAACACAGACATAACAGGAAATCTAAGCGCTGGCGTAACATACACATGGTATGTAAACCTAAGCGATGGATACGAATGGAACAACGAAACATACACATTCACAACCAACTACACACCAGTACTAAGCTTCGAAATACCCACCAACGGATCAACCAACGTACCCATAACCAACAACACACTCAACGTAACCATAACAGACACAGACACCAACGACGAACTAGACTGGACCATACAATCAGACATAGGAAGCAACAGCGCAAACGACAACCACACAGGAGACAGCATCAACACAGACATCACAGGAAACCTCACATACGGAACAACCTATACATGGTACGTCAACGTAACAGACGGAACCAACACCATACACGAATGGTACCAATTCACCACAGAAGAATCAACAAATAATCCTCCAACGTTAAGTAATGAAATACCAACAAATAACAGCCTTCACATACCAACAACTAATACAACAATTAATGTAACAATCACAGACCAAGACAATGGAGATACCATGAACTGGACAATCGAATCAGAAATTGGAAGTAATAGCGGATCTGGAGCCGGCGATGGAAGTATCAGCGCAAGTATAGCAGGAAACCTAACAGGAGGAACAACATATACATGGTACGTTAACGTAAGCGATGGAACAGACTGGACAAACGCAACATACACTTTCACAGTAAACAATCCACCATTACTAAGCTTCGAAACACCAACAAATCAAACACAAAATGTACCACTAACAAATGACACAATAAACGTAACAATAACAGATACAGATAGTGACACAATGAACTGGACTATACAATCAGATATAGGAAGTAATAGCAATAGCAACAATCAAACAGGAGACAGTATATACACAAACATCACTGGAAATCTCAGTAGTGCAACAACATACACATGGTACGTCAACGTAACAGATGGATATCAATACACAAGAGAAATATATACATTCAACACAACAAATAACAGACCAATACTAAGTTTTGAAATACCTACAAACCAGACCACTGGATTATCAGTTACAGCGTCTACAGTAAACTGCACAGTAACAGATACAGATAATGATAGTATAAGTTGGACATTAGAAAGCGATATTGGTAGTAATAGCGGAACAGCAACAGATACATTAAATAGCAACACCACAAGTATAACCACAAGTATAAGTGGAAATCTCAGTAGTGGAACTACCTATTATTGGTACGTTAATGCTACAGATGGAGATCTATGGATCAGAGAAATATATCAATTTTCAACTAATAATGTACCAGTTTTAAGTAATGAAATTCCCACTAATCAAAGTACAAACATTCCAATAACAAACACCACAATTAACTGCACAATTTCAGATAATGATAATGACTATATGAATTGGACAATAGAATCCGCCATCGGTAGTGATAGTGGAGGAGAAGATTCTTCAACAAGCATAAATGCAACAATTACAGGGAACTTATCAAATGGAATTACCTATACCTGGTATGTCAATGTAAGCGATGGAACAGACTGGGTAAGAGCAATATATCAATTTACAACAATTGGAGCAGATAAGGAAATAATAAGTAAAGGACAAGATACATATTCACTTGAATTAAATTCTGCAGGAACAACACTTACAGGTTATATTAATAGCAATACACTTCAAACAACTGTCGATATAGCTTGGCATCACGTGGTATTTACATTTGATGGTTCAGATATGAAACTATATGTTGATGGAGAATTAAAAAATAATCAAAGCCTCATAGCAAGTATTAATACAAATGAAAATCAACTTTATCTTGGTGATGGATTTACAGGTACTCTTGATGAACTAAGAATATCAAACAATGCACGAAGTGCAGCATGGATAAACACAACATATCTTAACACAAACAGTCCAACAACCTTTGCTACATTTGGAGATCAAGTTGGTGCTCTTACTGCTTGGAGCTATCGTAAAAAGATTTGGATAAATGCTTCAATGATTGAAAATGACTTACTATACTTCCCTATACTAATAAGTACAACAGATACAGATTTAAAGAATAATGTAGATAGTTCTGGTAACGACATTATATTTACAAATTCAAGTGTTAGTTGGAACACAGGATCATACAATGATAGACTACCGCATGAAATAGAAAAATGGGATAGTTCAACTGGTGAACTTGTCGCTTGGGTAAATATTACAAGTCTTTCATCAACAACAAATACATCTATATACGTATACTATGGAAGCACGATATGCACACAAAATAGAGAAAATGCAGCGGGAGTTTGGGATACTGACTACGTAGGAGTATGGCATCTAAACGAAACACCATCTGATGGAGGAACACACTATGATTCAACTTCAAATAACCATGATCTAACATTTCATGATGAAAACAGTAATTCTGATACAGATGCAATTGGAATTGCCGACGGTGCAGATGATCTAAATGGCGATTCAGACTATTTCAATGAAAGCTACAGTAGTGATTTTGACCTAAATACATTTACTTTAGAATCTTGGGTAACCTTGGATCAATATACAGGACCTGATTACCCAGATGAATACTATATAATTCATAAATATAATAATCTTGAAAAAAATAATATCAATTTTGCCTTATTAACAAATATAACAAACGGCACACCTATAGTACGATTTGGAAATTCAGACGGAAACATTGAAACAGTTACAGCAACCACAAATATAACTGGATCAGATTGGCACTACATTGCTGCAACAAACGATAATTCATATCTTAGATTATATATTAATAAAATATCAGAAGGAACACCTGATTCAGTTGCATCAAATCCAAAGACACCAAGTGCTGATTTATCAATAGGAAATTCAAGTTTTGGAGAAAAAGAATGGGATGGTAAAATAGACGAAGTTAGAATTTCAAAAATAGCACGCAACAGCAGCTGGATAAATACAACCTACAATAATATAAACGATTCAACCAATTTCACAGAATTTGGAAGTCAAGAAATACAAAATCTTGCACCCGTGCAAACAGGGGAGAATCCAAGTACTGGATCAACTGGTCAAGGCCTAAATCCAACGTTAACAATAACTGTAAATGATAATAATGCAGATTCTATGGATGTTTATTTCTATACAAACGTTACAGGTTCATGGGGCCTTATTGATAGCAATTTAAGTGTAAATAATGGAACATATTATCAAACAAATGATAGTATGAATAGCTATAGTACAAAATATTGGTGGAGTGTAAATGTTTCAGATGGAACAACATGGACAAATAGAACCTATTATTTTACTACAATGGCAGAACCTGAAAACTGGTGGAATACAGAATGGGGGTATAGAAAACTTTTAACAATCGAATCAGACCAAGTACCAAGCACCTTAACTAACTTCCCAGTTCTTGCATATCAAGTAAGTGATAGTGATCTTGCATCAAATGCTCAATCAGATGGAGATGATATTACATTTATTCTATATTCTGATAATACTACTAAATTAAATCATGAAATTGAAAATTATACATCTGCATCTGGTAAACTCATTGCTTGGGTAAATATTACAAGTCTAAGTAGTACAGAGGATACTCTTGTCTGGATGTATTATGGAAATAGTACATGTGGCAGTCAAGAAAATAAGGGAGGAACCTGGGATAGCAATTATATAGGAGTCTATCACCTCTCAGAAGACCCTGGTCCTGGAGGAGCTGGTGATATCTTAGATTCTACTTCTAATGGAAATGATGGAACTGCTGAAGCATCTATGACATCTGATGATTTAATTTCTGCGAAAATAGGTAATGGTATAGTTTTTGATGGCAGTGATGATGAAATAAACTTTGGAGACTTAGATATACTTACAGCTGGTGCTAACGATCAATTTACTCTTTCAATGTTTATCAAATGGAATGGGTCTGGCCAGAGTGATGCAACACCTATTGGAATTGGTAGTTATTCTGGAATATATACATATGCAAGCGGTGCATTTGCAGTTCAGAGTAATGGAGATAACAGTGGCGAACATGCAGCAGCAGACATTGATGATGATAGCTGGCATTGGATAAGCGGTATGTATGATGAAGGCTCAAAATATTTAGGCTATAAAAACAGTACAGAAGTGTTCAATGTCAGTACTTCTGATACAGAAGGAGACAATCTAAATGATGCAATTATTGGAGATGGAACTGGTGGTGCAGATGGAAGACATATTGGAGCAACCTTAGATGAAGTACGTATTTCAAACATTAATAGAGCTGCTGATTGGATAACAACTTCTTATAATACAATGACAAACAGTACAACATTTGTGACATTTAGTAGCGAACAGCCTTACTCTTAATTATTAACTTAATGAGTTGAAAAAATGGTATTAGTAAGAAAAACCCGAAATTCTGGAAAAAGTATAATTGTAAATCTGCCGAGTCAAATTATTGAAGCATATGATATAAACAATGGAGACCTTGTTGAATTTAAACCTATGAAAAACGGTGAAATCAAACTAAAAAAGATTAGTATTTAAAAAGAAAAGGAAAAAGAGATATTTTTTATAGTATAAAAGCTACTACGTCTAATTCTACGCTTTTAAGTTCATCATCTTCATCGTATGCACTGACTTTTATTGTTTTTAATCCAAAGGCTCTTTTATTCCAGGTATACTCATAAAACTGTTTTGTTATGTTATACTCGGAGCTTCCGATTTCATTATCATCTATAAAGAATTTTACATGAGTCGTAGTTTCTGAAGGATCAATAACACTTGCATTTATGTTTATTGCACCAATAATTATTGATAATGGGAAAGAAAATTTAAGTTGGTTTTTGATATACAGTGATTTTTCAACAGGTTGAATTATTTGTATAACTATTTCATCACCATCACCATCGCCATCACCGTCACCATCACCATCGCCACCATCTCCTATAGTAATAATTACCCTTGTCTCCTGTGAGCAAAGACCTTCTGTGTCATATATTACATAATAAAAGACATCTGTTCCTGTAAAGCACTCTTCTGGTGTATATACCACTTTTCCATCTACTACTTCTTCATCTCCATGTTCAGAAGGAACTACTATTTCTAAAGTATCTGGATCAATATTACCATCAGGATCATAATCATTTTCTAAAACATCTATTGTAACTGGTATATCAATATTTGTTTTGGCAGTATCTTCTTTTGCTTCTGGAGGTTGATTTTCATCACTCCCTCCTTCTCCAACTATTATTTTAACCATTGCTTCATTTGATTCAAATCCTTCATAGCTACTAACAATATATGTAAATTTATCGGTACCCTCATAATCTAAATCAGGAGTATATTCTAAAACTCCATCGATACTTGATTCTTTATTCATCGGTTCGACAGTACCATGTAATGGTTGTTCTATAATTGTTATAGTATCTGGATCAATTATTTCACTTGGATGATCATTATCAAGAACTGGAATTAATACTGATGAATCTTTTTTACAATCTGCTTCATCATCTTCTGCAATAGGTACTTTCTCTGGAGGTTCATCACCACAATTACATTCTCCTTCAACATTAATACTTGCTCTGTCAGTGATTTCTCCACCTTCCCAAGTATATCCATTTAGTGGTGTTCCACCAGCAGAATCTGCTGTATTACCTGATCCACCATCATCATGTTTTCTAATGTTTCCATATAGGAATGTAAAATCATCAACTCCGAAAACGTTTGTTATATAATTTGATATTGAAAGTATTTGTTCATCATTTGTTTTCCCAATTACTTGTGCTTTAAATATTATTGTCACTTCATCAAATAGTTCATATGTTATTGTCTCACTACCGCCTTTTCCAGTTTTGATTTCATAGAGATATCCATCATTAATTGTCCAATACACAACACCATCTATTACTTCAACATTATATTTTGCATCTTTAGGACCTTCTATATTTATTTCATTATCAAGGTCAATTACAACTGATGTTGTTTCAATATATCTTAGAGCATTACTTGGAAGATCATCAAAAAGTTGTAATCCTTTTTCAAGAACAAAACCTTCAGGAGGTTTAAATGTACATTTAAATTCTGCAATATCGCAACATTCAATATCTGCTCGTTCTTCCCAAGCCTGTGTAAGTGGGTTTTTAACTTTCTTTTCAACCTCAACATCAGGAGTGATAAACATTGTTGCAAAATCCATATCATATGGTTCTGCCCATTCAAACACAAGATCAGCCCAATCAGGATCATATATTCCTGGAGGTATCCATGCTCCAACGATATAAAATCCATCTGTTACTGCTCTAACTTCTACTTTATTTCCACCATTGGTATTATCAGGTATTTCAAACGGAATTTGATCAATTGGCAATACTTGTCCATCTACTAAAATCTCATCAACAAGTTCTCCATCAATAAAACAATCAGCAACAACCTCAAATTCTATTTCAAGTCTATCTCCAGGATTAAGTGTACATGATGAATCATCTTCAAAATCATAGTATTGTCCATACTTACCATACCAATTTGGAAAATGCAATGTACTAGGATATACGTAATCAAGTTTATAAACTGTTATCCAAGTATTTGATGAATAAGCATTAATTAAATAACCAACATAATCTGATGGATTGTCATCTGTGTGATCAATAATTAACCACCAATGAGATTCATCCGGTAGATATTGACTATGAGAAGTTGGTCTCATCATCATAGCATTAGGTGTTAATGGATAACCCTTACTTGCAAAATATGATCGGATTTCTGGAGCTACTTCACCAATTCCAAGATATTGATTATATTCATATCTCTGCATATAGATATCAATTTGTTCATATGCATGAGTCCAATATTGTCCATATGGTTTTAGATATCGATATTCAAAGATTGATTCTTCGAAATCATATGTTTCAGTATTTCCATTTTCTCTAATAATCTTTACTGAACCATCTTTAATATATTTAAGATTATCAGAGAGTTGATCAAAAATTAATGGATTTACAGCATTATCAATAATTCCAGAGTGTCTAGCAATTATTTTAAATCTAACTATTTCACCATTTACTGCCTCTGAATGTCTTAGCCAAGTATTCGAGCCTTCATATTGAACATATTTTGAGATATCAATTATTGGAATATGAACAATATCTGGTAAATCATCTTCATCTATTGGCCAGACTTTTATAAATTTTGAAACAACTGTTTGTGATCCTTCATCATCTGTAAGTCTGAGTTTTGCTAATACTTTATAATCGGCTCCATTCTGTGGAAGACAATCTTCATATCTTTCATATCTAACTTCAAATCCACCAGTAATTTTATACCAATTTGATATACCATATCCTGGAAAACAATCATCTAACGCTCCTCCTGGAACCCATTTCTCTTTATTAACAATATTTCCACCATCAGGATCATATGCTTCTGTTATCTTGAATTTACAAGTCCAGTATAAGTAAGGTCTCCCACTCCAACTGTCTGAACCGAAATCAGTTATTTCATCAAGTTCAAAGTCACCAACAGGGGGATCATTGTTTTCTTCACCTACCATAACACTAGCTGTATCTGTATCCTCTCCTCCACAGGTCCCTTGTTTAACTTGCAATTTCACAGTATATATTCCAGGTTCTGGGTATACATAAGCCGCAACAGGATCATCAGAATAAGAAGTATCATAAACACCATCGTTTTCAAAATCCCATCTATATTTCAAGCCATGAGCGCAATAAACTGTAGTATAATATTCACTACTACCTGAACCATCGAAAGCAACAGGATCAGCAGGATCAGCAACATAGTAAGGACCACCAGCATCAGCAGTAGGAGTGGTAGAACCACCTCCTCCACCGCCGCCTCCACCGCCGGTGTCTTCAACAACATTAACATAAAAATGAGTGCCAGCATACTCATTATTTGGATCATTCACATTACAATCAATCCTAATAGGACTACTTGTAATCTGCTTACCGCAAAGAGTAATCCTATAATTCTCATTAGCATTAGTAAAAATAGCCTGATCAAAACCACCCTGACGATTAGGATCCATCTGCCAAATATCATCAATACTAACAATAGAAGGATTCTGACTTACAATATCAACAGTTACGGTTCTATCATCCTCAATCGGAGGGTAAAGATAAATATGAACCCAACCGTTAGCAGGAATTAAATTACCATCGGTATCAAATTCAACCTCAATAGTAATCTCTGAATCAGTTGTAACAACAGACGGATCAATATCATTACCTTGAGTTACATGGACCTCATATATATCTGACCACATCGAATGAGCGTCATCAGGATCATAGGCAATAGATCTAACAAGGTAAGTTCCAGTATGATCAAATGCTTTTTCTATTGTTGCAGTTTCACCTGAATTATAGTAGCCGGTCCAACTTTCTGGTGTTGTGTGGCCCATTCCCCAATCCCATACAAAACCATATCTAATCTGGTCTCCATCAGGATCAGTTGCAGATGTTGTGAATGAAACATAGGTATCCTTATGAACACTAGAAGGACCACTTGGTGTACTTGCCTGTGTCGGTTTATCGTTATCAGGATGTTTAACAAAAAAATCTACATCATCAGCAGGAGATGCTGTATTTGCTGCTTGAATTATATATTTAGCAGTTGGCGCATAATCCTGCCCTTGGAAAGGATCCCAATCATACTCCCAAATCTCAGGATTATTAGCAGGATCAGGTTGATAAGCAGCCCTCTGGTACAAATGCTCATTAGTAGCATAATCAATTATGCAAAAATAAACATCATACTTTGCTGGATAGCTTTGAAATCTAAGTGTAACAGGTTGTGTAATAGTTTGTCCCTCATAAGGATACAAAATATTACAATAAGGATCAGTCATAGATGTCGTTGCACTTTTTATGTTATCAACAGGTATTATTATTGCTGTGAAAACAAGCGTCATTAGTACTATTAATACCTTAATTGGCATTTTTTTCATAATTATTATTCCTCCGAATATTTTTTATTATTTAATATATAATAGTAAATTATATTTTATAGTATATATAATTTGTTATATAAAAATTATCAGAATATATAAATATCAGTATTTTTTTATTTACATTTTGTAATAATAATGAAATTTATTATTAAATTAAAAATTTTAGATACCGATTTTTCTTATATTTTCTTTAGTTTCCATAAATATAATATATTCAAAAATATATTCAGATAATGTAATTGGGATGGGATGATAAATAAAATTCAAATTTAGAACACTAATGGGTAATCTATTATTCGCAACAGCTTTGTGTTTAATTTTAGCCCGTTTTTTATCTGTATGGGCAGGAACGCCTTTTCCAATAGATCTTGTAACATCTGATTCAATGGAACCATCTTTAATTAAAGGTGATATTGTTGCATGGACACCGACTAGGATTGAGGATTTAGAAGAAGGTGACGTGATTGTTTTTAAAAGTCGATTACACTGGCCTGAAGAAAAGATAATTGTTCATAGGATTTCAGATGTTAAAACTACATCAAATGGAAATATAATCCTTGAGACAAAAGGAGATAATAATGAATACTCAGATCAAGTTGGTCCTCATATGCCTGAACCGTATGTTCGAAAAGATAATATTCTTGGCAAGGTTGTATCAATCAATCAGCAACCTTTAAAGATTCCTTTTATAGGTTTAATCGGAGTATGGATTAATGA
>CAZVNH010000039.1:0-7801 GCA_964628575.1 uncultured Thermoplasmatales archaeon
ATGGTGAAGTCAGGAAAAACGGGATAAAAGTAACTTTAGCAAATGATGGTGATTGTATTTCTGATTTATTCTTAGATGTTGATGGGGTTTGGATTCCGAATGCTTTTGATGATTCACTTGGTGACGAATTGTTTGATGTTCCAGCTAACACTACATTAAATCCTATTGAGTGTAATTTGCTAATTGAACCACTCCACATACCTAATGGTATGTGGAGCTCGTATAATGCAAGACGAGAAGTTCAGGTTACTGCTTATTCTGGTTTACCTTTTGCTGAAACAAGGGATACAGCTAATAGAGTATATTGGGCAGTACCAAGAGAGGTAAATAATTATGGTTCATTATCTAAATCGTATGAGTGTTTCAATATTCCAGTTAATAAAGGAAAAATATCAATTGACAAGTATACTTCTTTATTTCCTAATAATGATTTGTTAATTGATGATTTTTTATCAATGGATAATCCATTAGTTGAAGAATATTTTACTGTTTCAGATAATGCAGAAAGTGTTGAGTTTTCTATGGTTTATCCTTCGAATAGTTTTTGTGAGCTTTCTGTTTTTGATTCAGATGGAAATCATATTGGGTATAATGAAATAGTTGATAATGTTGAAATTGAATTCCCAGGCTATTATGATAAAAAAGATAATAATCAGAAGATTTTTATCTCTGATGCTTGTGGTAAAACTTTTAAGGTTCAAGCAAGGTTGAGATTAGCTTTTGGTTCAAATGATTATACTCATGTTAATATTTATGCTTATGAATATAATGTTAATCCTGCCGTTATTTATGCTTCTTTAATAGATGAATCAATTTCAGCTAAACCTAATGACATTGTTGATTTAAGATGTATAATAAATGAAATAGGTGGATCCAATGCATTAGATGATGTTACAGTTGAAATAAGTGAATTTTTAGGGGGAACGGTTAATCCATATTGTATTTCAAAAAAATCAATTAATATTGGTAAAATATTACCGGGTGGTATGACTTTATCTGATTTTTCAGTAGGTATTCCAGAAAACTTAGAGGAGGGTGAATATTATAGTATTATTTTTGTAAATTCTTCTAATTCAGATAGTTTCTATGTTGATGTTGTAATAGAAGTAAGTAATCCTCCTGATAAACCTGTTAAACCATCTGGTAGAAAATCAGGAAAAGTTGGAGACGAATACAAGTTTTCTTCAAGAACTTTTGATCCTGAAGGTGGAAATGTTTATTATATGTGGGATTGGGGTGATGGTAGTTTTAGTGAATGGTTAGGACCATATAATTCAGGAGAAAAGGCTTCGACTTCTTATACTTGGAATAAAAATGGTGATTATCAGGTTTGTGTTAAAGCTAAGGATTCTTATGGAATTGAAAGTGAATGGTCTGATCCTCTTAAGGTCAGTATGCCTAGAAATCGAGTAATAAACATACCGTTCATAAAATTTCTACAACAATATCCATTATTGTATCAACTTTTTCAACGATTCTTAAAACTCTAAACAAACATTTTTTCTCTTTTTTAGTGAAAAATATTTTTTTTAATGAAAAATGTTTAATTCCGTTAGATTTCCAATATATTTACTTAACTATTCACTTCTTGAGGAAGAAAAATGATGAAAAATAAAATTTTTATAATATTAGTTATGACGCTGTTAATTACATGTACTTTAGTGACTCTTGGAGATAAAACAAATATTGAAAATACCATTAAAGAAGAAAATAAAAGTAATTTTGAAACAAGTAATACAGTTCAAAGAGGATTATTTCCTAATTTACCAAGAATATTAAATAAAGATTGGAATTATTGGGCGAATAAACCTAATCTCTTTACTATTCCTACTGGAAATGTTGGTATTGGAACTGATAATCCCTCTGAAAAATTAGAAGTTGTTGGAACAATTCATTCTACAGAAGGTGGATTTAAATTTCCAGATGGAACAGTACAAAAGACTGCAGCTACATGCAGTGGTTATTCTGCAATTGCTTTTGGTACTATCGATTCTGATGGAAATATTTTATCAGGGACACCTAATGTTGGTTGTTATTATTGGGGGGATGTTGAACCTGAGTATGAAATCTCAATTTCTGGTGAAAGTTATTATCTTTATGAATATAGTACAGTTATAACACCATTTGGAGGCTCCTATATTACATTACCAACAACATCTAGTTATGAGGGTAATTTACTTGTTAGTTTCTATGATTTATCAGGTAATTGGGTTAAATCACCGAATGGTTTTTCATTTGTAATATATAAATATGATGATATAGATGCATATTCATTTGCAGCAAAAGTTGTTGGTAGTAATCTAAAAATAACCTATGCAACTGGACCAGAAGATATATCAATTTATGATATAACTATAATAATTGACACTGGTTACTCATTAGCACTTGGTATAAATGGAACAGGTGATTTAGATAGTGATGGTAAATGGGATCCAGGTGATTATGTAACACAACCAACTACCAATATTGATAATAATCCTTGTCCTGTAACAGTTGTAGTAAAAGGAGCAACAATTTTGGATACTGAAGTTAATATATAATGAAAACAAAAAAACAATTTTCTTTCTTTTTTTATGTTTCATTTTTTATTCGAATATTTTCCAAGAAAGCTTAAATAAAAATTTAACCATTGTAAAAGGAGAGAGAATGAGTTAGGATAGGAGAAAAAAATTATGAAAAAAATAATAATAATTGGAATTTCCTTTTTAGCCATAACATTTGTTGGTCTTAGTGGATGTTTTGAAGAAAATACTAATGAAGAAACTAGTGGTGTTAAATCAAGAATTTTATATGTTGATGATGATGGTGAAAGAAATTTCAATAATATCCAAGACGCAATAAATGCTTCATATGATGGGGATAATATATTTGTGTATAATGGGTTTTATGAAGAAAAAATCTCAATCAATAAAAAGATAACACTACAAGGTGAAGATAAAAATAATACTATTATTAACGCATTAAATAATGATAGTGCTATTAATGTTAAAGTAGATAATGTCAAAATAACCGGTTTTACTATAAAAAATGCATCGCGATATAATCCAGAAAATGTGATTATTGTTGGTGGTACTCCTATCTGTGGTATAGTATGTCATTACAATAATAATATTATTTATAATAATATAATAAAAAATTGTGATAGTGGAATATATCTTAATAATACTAAAAATAATATTATAGAAAAAAATTTTCTTAATAATTCAGGAATTTACTTAAAAAATAGTAGTAATAATTTTATTTCTACAAATATTATAACAAATTCAAAGACTGCAATATTGATATTAAGAAAAAGCATTAATAATACCATTGAAAAGAATGATTTAATATCAAATGATTGTGGATTAAGTTTAAACAGTAATAGTGATTTTAATGATATAAATAATAACAATTTTATTAATAATGAATGGGAAGGAATACGTGTAGAATCAAATAATAATTTAATTTTTTATAATAAATTTGAAAATAACAAACATTATGGTTTACAAATAAATGATAATGCAATAAATAACTCAATCAAATATAACACATTTTCAAAATGTAAAATTGGTATAGGTATTTATTATACTAATAATATTACAATCCAAAGTAATAGATTTATTAGTAATTCCACAGTAATTAATGTACAGGATTCAAACGATACAAAAATATTCGAAAATGATATCGATTATAATAGATCATTAAATTTTCATTATAATGATAATGTAAAAAAATATAAGATTAGAATAATAAGGGGCTATTATAATATTATTTATAAGAATAATTTCAGAAATAGTAGTGAATATTTTTTTGAGGACTTTGAAGGAAATAATACTTGGTATAATGAATCTTTAAATATAGGCAATTATTGGGATGACTATGAAGGGATAGATAGCGATGACGATGGAATTGGAGATTCACCATACATAATTAAGGATACTAATAAACAAGATATGTATCCATTAGTTGAACCAGTTGAAATATAATTTATTATTTGTAATTTGATAATTGAAGAGCATATTTAAAAAAACAACTAATAATAGGTGGATTGATAGTATTAATTTTGGCTGTTTGTTTGAGTTGTATTGGAAATAACTCTGATGAATCTATGTTGAAAGGAGAATTAATTTATTTATTATATGATTTATGTCATTATTTTTTTGAAGAACTATTCAATTGCATACATATGGTGGTGGGATGCAAAAGACTAATTCAATAAAGCAAGAATGAAAATCCAAGATGAAAATAATGATACAGAGAGCTTTGATGTTCGTGAATTTGAAGTAGAAGGTTTAAAAGTCAGTTTTATTGGAGAGGTATCCCAATTAGATCCAAATGAATCTTGGAATCCTTATTGTTTCAGAACTGATATATAGAAATATGGGAATTATAATCTCCTTTCCTTATATCAACGATTCTTAAAAATCTAAAACAATCATTTTTTTCTTGTTTTTCCCCTGTAAATTAATGCTTAGAATCACTTTTTATACACGTTACTCATAATGTTTTAATGGAAAAAAGGTGTTAAAATTATATCTTTTCATTAAGAAACTGTTACAAATAACAACAAACAGTAATAAATATATATAAATATAATTTTTTAATAGTTATTAAGGAAAAAAATAAAAAAAAATTCTTTTTTTTATGAAAAATAACATTTTTAAAAAAAATTGTTTGATATTGATAGATTATTTATATATATTTTATTATTTCAAATAAAACTGGTCTAAAAATGAGATTTATAAAATTAAATAAAAAATTATTTTTAATTATAACAATAATCCTACTTTTTGGATCACAGCATCAGTTTATTTTAATAGTAGGTGGTGAAAATTCAAAACTCGAAATATCTACATCTGATAGTTTAGGAGAAGGATATAGATATAACATACAAGGATGGGTGTATCTTCATATAGAAGGAGACCCATATGAACGAGGTTATCAATATGGCTATCTTGTATCATCTGAGATAATGGATACTCTAAACCGCTGGATAAATTGGCAGAGTACTATGAAATTTAAAGATCTTTTTACAATAAAAAATAAAGAAAACCTGTGGAAAATCTATAAAAACAGGGCTATAAATATTTTTTATAAGCAAGTACCTGATGAATATCGTGAGGAACTTAGAGGAATTACTGATGGTCTTATAGATAAGGGTGTAAAGCTTTTAAATCATGAGATTACATATGAAGATATTGTAACATCACAGTTTATCCAAGAAATTCAATATAATTTTGAATTTGCTGAAAAAAGGTTTCATCCACTACAAGGGATATCATATTTTCTTAAATCTCTTGTTTTAGGTCAATCTGCACTGAGTAATCAGGGTCATTGTAATGCTTTTATTGCAACTGGTGATGCAACTGAGGATGGTGGAATAGTTGTTGGTCATTCAACAATATTTAATCGATATATTGCACAAAGATGCAATTTAATATTAGATATACAACCAACAAATGGTTATAGATTTGTTATGACTTGTCCACCTGGCTCAATATGGAGTCAAGAAGATTATTATCAAAATGAAAAAGGTATAATTCTTACAGAAACTGAATTAGTGCCTCAAGGTCCATATAACAAAAATGGAATTCCAAAAGGGGCAAGATCAAGAAGAGCTATTCAATATTCAGATAGTATAGATGATGTAATTAATATTCTAATGGAGGGAAACAATGGTCTTATTCCAAATGAATGGTTAATAGGTGATACTAAAACAGGTGAAATAGCATCACTACAACAAGCATTATATAACACCCCTGTTAAAAGAACATATAATGGATTTTATTGGTCAAGAAATTATCCACATAATCTTATGGTGCAAAAGGAGCTTTATGGCCCTATTCAATATTATCTTTATAGATTAGGATTAAAATTATTCCCAGAAAAATTTAGTGATCCTTATGCTGAAAAGTTCGAAGAGATTAAAAAAGAATATTATGGGAAAATTAATACTTATAATTCAAAAGAGATTCTTGCAGATCCTTTATTATCAAAACCAGTAACAGATGCTAAAATCTCAAACTCTAAATTAATGGAAAGAATGGGATTTATAGGTTTTATTGGCAACCCAAATGGTGATATCTGGATACCTTTTGATGAGGTTTTAAAAAAATATCCTGGAGTCACCGAACAACCAGCTTGCGGATGGGTGAATATATATCCATTAGAATCAAAGTTAAATTTAGGAAATAATGGGGTTAATATCACTAAAGATAATCAAAGCAAAGTAATATGGGAATACAAAATAGAAGAATTTGGAAATTTGAATTATTCTTCAAATCTAATTGAAGAGGATATTGTATACTCTAGTAGTTCAACTGGTATGATTTATTCTCTAAATATTAGTAATGGACAGTTAAAATGGAGCAGAAAAATAGGAAATATATCATTTAAATCAGTTGCTTTTGATGATATGATTTATTTTACATCTGATGTAGGATTATATGCAGTTGATAAAGAAACTGGAAATATTAAATGGAAACAAAAAATAGAAGGAATATCTTCAAAACCAACGATAATTAATAATATATTATCAATTGGTTGCAAAAATGGAGATATATTTTTATATGAACTAGAAAATGGAAATTTTATTTGGTCATATAACTTCCCTGAATCAATAACAACCATTCAAAAATTTGATAACAAACTATATCTTACAAGTGGAAAAACTTGTTATAATTTAGATATCAATAATAAAGAGATAAAAAAAATATATCAAGCAGAAAGCATAATTATATCTGCAGTTTTTCAAAAAAATAATTGTTATTTTTGTTGTTTAAATGGAAACATCTGTTCAATAGATATAAAAACAGGAGATTCTAAATGGAGTTTTCAAACAGGATGGAGTATAGTTACTACACCTGCGCTATCAGACGGTATGGTATTTGTTGGATCACTTGATAACAAATTTTATGCATTAAATCAGAAAAATGGTAATCTTAAATGGTATTTTAAATGTAGATCTGCAATTCATTCGTCACCAACTGTATATGGTGAATATGTGTTCATTGGATCTGACGATGGAAGATTATATGCTTTAAATAAAGTAAATGGTACTCTTATTTGGAGTTTCAAACCAGGATACAGTATTGATAATAATATCAATAATTATATTACTACACCAATTCTATCTGATCCAATAACTAATGAAGGTATAGTAGTTTTAGGAGTACAAGGAAAAATAGTTGGATTAGATGCACAAACATTTGAAAAACCATTTAATGATATAAAAACACATACTAATGATTCAAATTGGATTTTCTTATTTTTTACGATAATTTTTATTATGTTAGCAATATTAATTATTTTAAATAAATTAAAGAGAACGGAAATTAAAAATTCTAAAAATAAATAAGAATTGTATTGTTTCTCTTTTTTTAAAAAAAAAATAATATTTTTAAGAAAATTTGTTAAAAATTGATGAATTTCCAATATATTTCTTTGATTATTCATTTTTTGAGGGAGAAATATGATGAAAAATAAGTTTTTAATATTAGCAATTATTGGTCTGTTTGTAGGAAATCGTGTAATTCCGATTTGCGAATCTGTTAATGTTAAAAAGAAGTATAATTCAAAAAATGTAACAACAAATATGACAGATACTAATTATGAAAAAACAATTTATGTCGATGATAATTTAGAATGCTTTAGTTATGAGACACTTGAATGGCCTTGTTGTAAAGATGAAAAAGGAATTATACAACTATGTACAATATTTTTTCTTTTCGGGAGACTTAGATCATTAAATATTACTGATAATGAGGATGGATATCATATTTTTTTGATGTATTTTATTAGATTAACAGTAATAAGAATTGAA
>CAZVNH010000039.1:7811-9564 GCA_964628575.1 uncultured Thermoplasmatales archaeon
GTTATAGAATTGGTGGTTATTATCTTTGTAGTCACAATATAAAAATAAGAGGGATATTCAATGATAATATTATATATGGGTTTATTATTTTTCCTTAGTAATATGATTAAATAATTATGCTCAACTATATTAACTATTTTGTTTATTTATATTTTATAAAATATTATATTGCATAAAATTTAAGAAAAGAAAAAAGATACAGATATATTGTGGAGGTGAGATTTATGAAAGAAAAGAAAATATTAAAAAACTATAATAAAAAATTTATAACTATATTTACAGTATATATCTTGTTAACATCAACCATCTTTTTAATAAATATTAGTAAACCTGTAAATGCAATGGAAGGATGGATAGATAATTCAGAATGGATACCAGGAGTTACCCATTTTGGGAATTCTACTACTGATTTAACATATGATCCTGATAAAGCAGTATTTGTAACAATAAACACTACAGGTTTGAAAGCAAATGATATTTATTATCTGTTTAAACCTGTGTATGCTTGTGATAATTATTCTAATCCATCTGAATTTTATTGGAGTTCTGAGGTAGTAAAAAATCCAGATGGATATCCAATTGAATTTATCACACACCCAACAGATACAACTAATAAAAAAGCAACTTCCTCATATGCATTTTATCTAGATAGAGCCGGAATGTGGTGTTTGGATAATGATCTAGATCATGATCCAACTGATCCCTCAACTTTTGATTCATTTATATGGGTAAACACTTCAGAAGAATATATTATAGATCCTATTGAAGACTTCTATTATGGCTCAGCTGATTCAAAAACAATAACTGTCACAACAACTGATAATGATAACTATATTTGGATTGATCTTTTATATGATGGTACAATCCCACCAACATTAATATTACATAGAGTATGTCCAACTAATACCTTAACTTTTGATACTGATTTAAATATTACAAATATCGGCATCTATATAATCAGAGCATATAAGGATCTAGATTTATTCTGGGATACAGACACACCTTATAACTATGGAGGAAAGGATACATGGGGTTATAATAATACACATAATTTTACTCTAAAATCATATAATTACGATTATAATGGTCCTTGGGATCCACCAGAAAAAAATGCTACAGAAATATTTTTTAGAGTTAATTCAACTCCACCAAATCCACCAACAATATCTGGTCCTAAAAACGGTAAAGTAGGAGAGAAGTATGAATATACTTTACAAACTACTGATCCAGATAAAGATAACATTACATATCAAATTAATTGGGGCGATAACACTTTTGATTTTGCAGGTTATGTTCCCTCTGGTACACAAGTAACACTAAATCATACATGGAAAGAACAAGGAAAATATGTTATTATAGCAAGAGCATTTGATGAGTATAGATCATATAGCGATTGGACAACTTTAGAAGTCTCTATGCCTAGAAATAAAGATATAAAGACATCATTCTCAAACTTATTAAAAAATTTTCCAATAATATTTAAGATACTCCAACAAATAATAAAACTCTAAAAATCTCTTTTTTCCTTTTTTTATTTTTTGAAATATAAGAAATCAATTTCAATGTTAAATTAAACATTTTGTAATATTAAAAAACATTTTATTTTAAAATTGTTTTTATAGATTCATAAAACTTAAATTAATTGTAATATTTATTTATTATAAAGGATAGGTGGTGATTAGAAATTGAAAAAGAAAGTCGTTGGAATTTTGGTCATAACTATTATGTTAACAATTGGAATACTACCTGTAAC
>CAZVNH010000039.1:9574-11944 GCA_964628575.1 uncultured Thermoplasmatales archaeon
GTAACAGGAATCTCGAATATTATTAATAACAAAGTTACTGATAAAAATGTATCATCAAAAGAAGTTGAATTAGTTCAATCCAATGATAATTATGCATATGTTGGTTATCTTAATTGTACCGCCTGGTATACTCCATTCGGTGATATTCCTTACGTTATAGTAGAGCCTAATGATGCTCATGTAACTTGGTTGGAAGGTTCAGGCTGTATACAAGCAACATGGAATATCAAGATTCCACCTGGAGGTTTATTCTTTGGAAACATTATAGTTTATAAAGTTGGGTTTTATCTTAGAATATTTACAAAAAATAGTTATTATTTTGAAGATAGATTTGAAGATACAATACATGCAGATGATGAAAGATCAGGAATCCTAACTAAATGTATTGTTTTAAATGAAAATGATTTTAATAAAATTGGTGACGAATATATTGTAGAATGTGTTCTTAAGGCAGAGGTTTGCGGCTATCTTTTTGGAGTTTTGCCTATATCAAAGCTTAATTTTCAAGATTGGGGATATCCTGAGGTATATGCAAAGATAAAAATCTGATTTGTCAATGAAAAATAAATTGATTATTATCAAAATCATATGAAATTGTATGAGTAAAGAACTGTATTAACTAATTATTAATTTGAATTTAAACCAAATAAGATAATTATATCAAAATTAATAAATATAAATTGATAATAAAAATTAGTATAATTATGGAGAAAATAGAATGAAAAAAATAATTATTATTTTTATAATATCAATAATACTTTTACAACAAAGTCTGTCTATTAGTGCAAAAGAAGATGAAAAACAAAAATTTAATGAAATTATTAAACAGGACATCTCTGAATCAGATATTATTGACATGATCCTTTCCGTGAATCAGAGTAATATAATAAGAATATTAACTGATTTTGTAAATTTTGGTCCAAAGGATACCGGTTCAGAAAATTGTAGGAAAACAGCAGAATATATCTTTAATGAATTCAAAAATATAGGATTAAACGTACAATATGAAAACTGGAAATACGTATTTTATAAAGATAGAAATGTAGTTGCAACACTTCCGGGAACAGATTTATCGAGTGACGCAGTTTTTATTATATGTGCTCATTATGATACTATAGGTGGAGCACCTGGTGCAAATGATGACGGATCAGGAATTACTGCAATGTTAGAGATCGCTCGAGTTCTTAGTAAATATCGTTTTAATCACACTATAAAGTTCATTGCTTTTTCTGGTCATGAAGTTGGTCTTTATGGAAGCTATGCTTATGCAAAAAGAGCGTATTTTGAAAATGAAAATATAATTGGTGCTTTAATGCTTGATATGATTGGAAATACGACTAAAGCAGGTAATGTTATTCAAATCCATGAATCACAAAGAGTTGAATGGATTTCACAAATAATACAAAAAGTAAGTAAAAAATATAATGATATAATAAATATAGTTGCTGAAGAAATAATAAATACAGCTTGTGATGAAAAATCCTTTTTAGATTTTGGATATAATGGTATTCTCTTTTTACAACCTAACTGTTGGGAACCACCTAATCACTGTCCAGAAGATGATCTGGATACAATTAATTTTTCTTTTCTAACAAATGCTACAAAATTAATTCTTGCAGTAACTGTTGAATTACTTGAAAAACCAATTGATATACAAGTTAGATTTACAGAGCCAAAAGAATGTTATTTTTATGTTTTTGATAAAATAAAAATGAAACTACCTGGTTTTAATATTAAAAGAGATAACTGGAGAGCATTAACATATATTTATGGTGAGTGTACTTTTAAGATAAATATTACAACAAATGAAGAGATAAATGCTGTATATTATCATCTAGATAATGAACTAATGTTTTACAAAATAACTACAGAGCCACCCTATGAATGGAAAATGCAGAAACCAGATAAAATCAAAAATAGATTAAAATTTATCGGTTATCATAAAATAGGAGTGACTGTTACTACTTTTTCAGGAAAAACAGCTTATGATGAAATGGATGTATATATAGTCAATCTATGATAAATTTTTAAAAAAATACATATTAAATATTTTGAGTTAGAAAAAATTTATCAAAAATTAAATTATTTCCTTTTTATTTAAATAAACTCTGTTAAATACGTTTTTTTAACGAATCCTAAATATCTAAAAAATATTTTTTTACAATTTTTAATACTTTATTTGATATTAAACCATTAAAAGTTGTAGTTATATTTACAAATGTTTCATTTAAATATTATAAAAAATAAAGAAATTTTTATATAAATATAATGTATTACAGATTGACATATCTTAATTTATGGGAGGTAGAAATAGGATGAAAAAAAAGATATTTTGTATAATAATTTGTATGCTATTGAGTACTACAGTAT
>CAZVNH010000040.1:0-11559 GCA_964628575.1 uncultured Thermoplasmatales archaeon
GGATTGAACAGGCTCATCAATGAAAATGAAGGAAAAAGGATAATCGGGGTTTATAATTATACTTAAATAGATGCTTAGACCTAGACAGTTAAGATGAGCTTCACTTAGAATGGGTACTGCGTGTCCTTTCACTCCATAAGATGTAGCAATAAAATCGACTTTGTCTTTATGGCACTTTATATCACAAATCCCCACATCTTCGTTAGGGTTTAAAACATCATACCATTTAATTATTTTAGATTTATGAGCAGAAAGCATCCTCCCCAGTAATCTGTCTCTATAACTCTTTAGTTTGGTCAGAGATTCAGTAAGTGTCCTTTCAATCCCTGTATCCACTTTAAGTATTTCAAGTATTTTTAGATTTTGTAGAATGCTAAATATTTTTTCAATTCTTTTTACCTTTTCAGAAGAACTGATTTTCTTTTCTAATTTAACCATCATATTAGAGGTAGTACTTGATAAATCGTGAATGAATTTATTTATTGCTTGAATATTTTTTTTCAGATTACCAATATTACTTGTAAAACCCTCTAGAGTGCTATCTTCCACGAGATTATTTTGTATATTTCCAATTATTATTTCTAAGGATTTTATGTGTGAACATGTTTCTTTGTATTTGTTATCCAGAGATTTTGTCTTTTCGAGAAAATCTTTAATTAAAGCTGTTTCAATTCCAAATTTTTCACAATCTCTTATTTTTTGTTCTTCAATTATCATCCGATTAAGGGGTCTGAAGTTTTCAGAATAAAATTGTGACAACTGAGTATGAAATGATTTTATCTCTTTATGAGCGTCCTTGATTTGTTTCTCAAAATCATAATCCTCTCGGTATTTTGACTTAATAAACTCGATTTTATCCTCATCTATCGTCTTCTCAAAACAAAGCGGACATTCCTCTGTTTTTGTTGTTTCAATTATGTGCAAACCATTTTTTAACACATCTAATCTGCTTTTTGCAAAAGTTACGTCAGGATTAACCAATATCTTTACAGATTCAAGAATTTCTGGTTTGTCCAAAAAATCTGGTTTGAATGGTTCAAATGACTGGATGGGTGAAAATATCTCTAAATCAAATAATTCTTTCCTTGTTTTTTCTTTCAATAATTTCACAGATTCAACGAACTGTCCAGAATTGCTGCCATTAACCTCGCCATCAAGTATTTTCAGTTCTGCATTTATTTTATTTGAAACTTTTAAAATATCGAAATTTGTTCTGATAAGGAGTTCGTAATAATCGGGCAAGTCTTCTTCAAAGCTTTGCAGGAAAACAAGAGCATCAATAATCCTCTTTGGTTTATTTTTTCTATATTCATTTTGGATATATCTTACACTTCTAAAAAATGTATCAACGTCATCAATGTTCAAGAGTTTCATAAATTCCCTGAACCGACCCAAAGGCTCTGTATGAATGAAACTCTTCAATCCATGTTGGTAAATTATAGGTCTTATATTGTCAGATACACCAATTTCACAAATGTCTTTTATTAATGTACCATTTATGTATAGTCTTGACCGTTCCTCGTCTATATACTCTCTTTTCATTTTGATTAAGTCATCTCCCTTTTTGAAAACGGCCTCCACACAAGGTGTTCCATTTGAGAAATGAAAATTTTTTATCGTGTTTCTGTATTCAGTTTTGCTCGGTGCCTTCTCTTTCTTAAATATTGTTCCAAAAAGTAACCACTCAATGGTCTCCACAAAGCTAGTTTTTCCTTGACCGTTTGGACCATAAACAACGGTTAAACCATCGTCTAAGTTAATCTCCCTTTCCAAATTAAAGGCCCTAATTCCACACACTTTAAGACTTGCCAATTTCATCGAGTTTTTCCTCCACAAAATTATCTATCAAAGGCTTTAGATTCGTTGATTTTTTGTCAAAATAACTAATTATCATCTTGGAAAGGAGTATATTTTCTTTAAATTCATTCTTCAACTCCTCGACAAGGTATTTTGGTAACATAATTCACCTAACAGCTAATTTTTGTATTAAATTTTTGATATTTCAAATGCAAAATCCCATTTTATTAATTGGCATTTATTGTTATTCCTCAAACCATTTATCCTTTAGCCGTTTAAACTACAATTTATATCTTTCCCTCTCCACAGGATGAGAAGAAAAATCATTTCCCCTTTTAAACGTATTAAGAAGAAAAATTAGATGAAAAGGTGTTATTTCATCCTTTTATCTGCTAATTTCACATCTTCCTTTCTTACTGTTTTCCGTCTAGCATGTTCACTCAATAAAACAGCGTCTTTAGATATCTTTAATCCATAATCCTCCAAAACTTCAGCTAAAGCTTCTTTTGCGTCTTCAGACACTCTCTCTGCTCCACCTTCTTTCAGTAATCTCTCCATATTGGCTAAGGGTAACTTACTCATAAATGTGAAACTCCTTTTCACCTAAAAGAATTTTCCTAACCTCAGTCCCATCTTTTGTTAGATAGTAATGTCTGTCACGTCTTCTGTTTGGAGTCAGGCAAATTGTTACCCCTATTTTTGTAAGATCCATAAACAATTTAGAAACAGCAGGAGTTTTACTATAGTTTAAATCTTTTGCAATCTCTTGTATTGTTTTAGGACGATTTAATTCTAATATAATCCTTCTTCGTGCCTCTGTTTTTGTCGCCTCAAAGTATTTCTTCTGAAAATTCATAAAATCTAGTTATTATTTATCAAATTTAGATATAAAGGTAATTTTTTAGTAACACTACCGTTAAATATTTAAAGTTTAACTCACCAAAATATTACTATTAAGTTACAGAAAAATAAATATTACGTAAGGAGGGGATGCAATGTTTTTCAGTCCAAACAAATTGAGAGATTTAGTGAGGACAAGAACAAAAAAACAGGTTTCACAAGAATACGTATATTCCCTAATAATCCATCTGCAAAATTATACAGAAGAACTAGTAAAACTAAGTGAAAAGGAGTTGGAAAAACAGAATGAACAAAGAAAAATACAGGGATTATATCTGAAAAGAAGAATTAATCAGGATTGTTTAAGGGGAGCAATAATTATAAACCCAGAATGCCTTGGTAATTCGCCTGGAAAGGCAGGAGGTAAACAAAAAAAAGGTGAAAATAATGAAAAGCATACGCCAAAATATCAAAAAAATCAGGGGGTCGAAATCCCATGAATTTCGACCACGCAGTAAATGAATACCGGCGACACTTATGGCAAAATAACTATAGCAACAACACAATAAAATCGTACATTGAAACAATCAAAAAACTCTTTAAAAACAAAGATCTCGAAAGAATATCGCAAAAAGACTTAGATGAAATAGCCGTTGGATTACGTGACAAGTATGCCTTTGGTAGCAACAGAATGAGGTATGCAGCGATTAATCTTTTCTGCAAAGAGATTTTGAAGAGAAAAGAACTCCATCTGAAAATACCAAGACCGCGATCAAAAAACAAAGACATTCTAACTCACAATGAAATCGAGAGAATACTACGAATTGCAGAGAAAAAGAGCAAAACCATACACGCTGTAATTCAAACGTTATATCATTGCGCTCTCAGAAGAAGCGAACTTTGTAACATAAACCTGGAAGACGTTAACTTTGACACAATGGAAATATCAATAAGAGACGCAAAGACAGGTGACAGGATAGTATCCATGACAACAAAAGTAGCTAGTGTTCTTCAAGATTACATCATGTATGAACGCCGACCAAAGCAAACGGATGAAAAAGCGCTATTCGTAAGCAAATTCGGCAAGAGAATAGGCGAACACTTTGTCCGAAACCATCTTAAAGAATGTGCTAGTAAAGCAGAAATACGAAGAAGGGTCTATCCACACATTCTTCGTGCATCTTGTATCACACATTTATTGAACAAAGGAATAAACCCATTGACTGTACAAAACCATGCAGGTCACAGAGATTTCAGGACAACAATGGGCTATAATAGACCTACACAACAGCAGATGAAATCACAGATTGAAGGTGCATTCGTGGTCAAATCAAACATGACGAATAAAGAACGAGCCAAAGCTATATTCGATAAATACCTGCGAGGGGAAATCTCGATTAACGAGATGAACAAAATACTCGAAGTTATGCGACCAAAAGATATAAATCCAAATTCTGAATTAACCGGATACGCATAGGGCGCATAGCTCCGTTTTGGACACATAGCTCCATTTTTGGGCGGGTAACAAAGTGGCTATGTGGCGGACTGCAGATCCGCATACGGGGGTTCAAATCCCTCCCCGCCCTCTATTTTATACTCTTTTTTCTTTTTTTATTATTACACATATCTACTACAAGCTCTGCTAATCTAATTATCAACGAAGTTATGTATGATCCAATCGAAAACGATAATTATAACGAGTG
The DNA here is from genome assembly GCA_964628575.1 of uncultured Thermoplasmatales archaeon. GTDB lineage: Archaea > Thermoplasmatota > E2 > DHVEG-1 > DHVEG-1 > CAZVNH01. The sequence continues at coordinate 4,341 of CAZVNH010000040.1, forward strand.
GATTGAAATATTCAATCCCACGAATAATTCTATAAATATTTCTAATTGGATTATATGTGATAATTATGCTGAAGATACTATAGAACCAGATCTTGATCATGGGAATGGAACAACTATTATTCCAGCTAATGGTTATGCACTAATAACAGATAAGGGAACAAAATTTTATGAAAATTATAATATTTCAAATGAAACAGTTTGTTTATATGTTGATGATAAAAGCATTGGAAATGGTCTTGGCAATAATGGAGATAGATTAATTTTAAAAAATAATGATAACAATATTATCGATGCTGTCGAATGGATAATTGATGATAAAAATATTACAGGTAAACCAGCAAATGCAACAAAGGAAGGTTGTAGTTTATCAAGATATATAGGGAGTGATACTAATAATTCAACATTAGATTTCTATGAGGGTTTAATTCCTACACCTGGGGAAGTAAATAAATTGATTGAAGAGGGAGTTTCAGAAATATCCTGTAGTAACAATGAGTTTTATATAAGGAAAAAACAAACAATAGATATTCCTATTTGGATAAAAAACTGTGGAAAATATTCTGATAACTTATCTTTGAAAATAATTGATTATTCTTTTGGTTGGAAATTTAAATTTAGTGAAGAAAAAATATTCTTAGAATCTGGAAAAACATATACCATCTTTCTACAAGTAACACCTGCAAAATATAATAGCTGTAAAGAGGGATTTGTAACTATTAAAACACTCTCTGAAAAAAAGATAAATACGTCAGATGAAATAACTCTTAAATTTGAAGTTTTTGCACCTGATTTAGCTATTAGAAATATCAAAGTATATAATGAAAACAGTGAACAGGTAAATCGTTCAGGAGAGGGACATATACTTCGTATCAAGGCATTCTTAAAAAATCTTGGAAAAGAAAATGCAACAGATGTAAAAGCAAATTTTTATATTGATAATTTTTCAAAGGAAAATCTAATTGGAAATAAATATTATGATTCAGTTGGTAAATATCAGAAATATCCCTCTATTTTATGGGATACTAAACATATCAAACCAGGGATTCATCAAATAATAGTTGTCGTCGATGAGAAAAATAAAATTGATGAGATAGATGAGTTAAATAATATGTTAAGTGTTAATTTTGAAATAAAAAACACAACACCATCTTATGAACATAAAACGATTTTGATTTCTGAAGTATACTATCATTCTCATCCTAATGTTTACAATGAGTATATAAAAATTTTTAATCCCAGCAATAAGGATTTAAATATCTCAGATTGGTATTTTACAAATAATCCTTGGAAAAATTTTAAGGACCAAAGAAAGAATATTTTTCCAAATGATACTATTATAAAATCAAATAGTTCACTATATATCTCTGAGGATGCTAATAGATTTTTATGGGAGATTGGTTTTCTCCCAGATTTTGAATATAACTCTGATTCAAATATTAATATTTCACAGATGAATTGTGATGATAAATTTATTCTTACTAATAATGGTGGTTCCATATCCTTGAAAGACTCTTATAATCATACTATTGATACAGTTGTCTATGGAAATTTTAGCAACCCTGTTGAAGGTTGGAATGGTAAAAATATCAATGACTCGCATGAAGGAGTTATTTTAAAAAGGAATTTACTTGAAAAAAACCATTTTATTGATACGAATTCATCAATGGATTGGATTAATAATAGAGTCTATAAGATTGGCCAATCTTATTTTACACCTGAAAAATTTTCATTTAAAGGTGCAATAAAAGTTTTTGTTTCACCTGATTCAAGTTTTAATGCAATCATTAATGAAATCAAGAATGCAACAGAATCAATTTATCTTAATGTTTATGAGTTTACTCATCCATTGCTTTGTGATGCACTTGTTGATGCACTTAGTAGAAATGTTTCTGTTAATCTGTTTCTTGAAGGTTCTCCAATCGGAGGTATCTCACTTGAGGAGAAATACGTTCTTAGAAGAATAGATAGTTATGGTGGCAATATTCGATTTATTAAAAGTGATATCGATAGTTTAATTTATTCAAGATATAACTTTAATCATGCAAAATATGTAATTATTGATAATAAAACCTTAATTATTGAGAGTTGTAACTGGGCAGTAACTGGAATTCCAGTAGATTTTAATTATGGAAACCGTGAATGGGGTGTAATTATTAAAAATAAAGAGGTTGCAAAATATTTTCTAAATGTTTTTTTTGATGATTTTAATTTTAAACGTTGTGATAGTATTTCTTATGATGATTATGATTTTTTTATTCCTGAGGATTTCTTTTTAAATGATATTTATACTTATAATAAAAATCTACCAATTTTTGAATCAATTGATTTTATTGATAATATTTCTGTTAATCCTGTTTTATCACCCGATTTCAGCTTAAACTCTGTTTATGATTTTATTAATTCTGCAAATGAAAGTATATATGTTGAGCAACTCTACATCTATAAATTTTGGGATGAAAAAATCAATCCACTTGTCGGATTGCTAATTGATAAAGCAAAAAAAGGAATAGATGTAAAAGTAATTATGAATTATAACAGGTTTTATGATGATACAAATGAAAAATGTAACGAGACAAAAATATTTCTTGAAGAAAATGGAGTCGAGGTTAAATATATTGACTCAAATTGGTCTTATTTTACAAATGTACATAACAAGGGAGTAATTGTTGATAATCAGTCTATTTTAATTTCAAGTATTAATTGGAATGAAAATTCCTTTATGAACAATAGAGAAGCAGGAGTAATTATCAACAATTCTGATGTTGCGGAATATTTTGCAGATGTATTTTTTTATGATTGGTCTCTTCAGGAACCGAGACAGGAATTTAATAATAGTACTTTTAAAGAATATATAACAATGGATTATAAAAACACTATATATATTATGATTATATTTACCATGACATTTGCTCTTATCGCCCGTGATTGGAGAAAACGAAAATGGACATAATCATAAACATGCTTTCAACAATATCAATAATAACAATAATTTTTATTATTGTCTCGCTTATCTTTGCATATTATAAAAAATGGTTGATGACTTTTTCTATTATTTTTATTAATATTGTAGTTTATGTACTCCAACTTATTTTTAGCCCTAATTTAACAATTGAGCTTGCTTTTAGATCAATATACTTGACTGCTGAGCAGTTTCCCCAGCTTTATACATTGTTTACTTCCATGTTTCTGCATAGTACAATTGATCCTCTACATCTAATTTTTAATATGTTTTATTTTATTCTTATAGCTCCATCTTTTGAGGATAGAATCGGTGCAAAAAAGTTTGTTATAATATACTTATTAACAGGTGTTTGTGCAGCTATATTTCATGTATTTCTTTCACCTGTTTTTTCTAATGATCCAATGTTTTCATATAGAGGAATGATTGGAGCATCTGGTGCAATATCTGGAATTCTAGGCGCATATGCTTTTTCTTATCCCAAGGATCAAGTGTTTTTCCCTGTTATTTTTATAGTCCGTATTCCAATTCTCATAGCTGGATTAATCTATCTATCTATTCAAACACTTTTTGTGTTTGGAGGTGGATCAGATATTGCTTATCTTGCTCATGTCGGTGGTTTTCTATCAGGTGTCCTAATTTCTGCAGTTCTAATTAGAAGAAAAGGACCTGGTCTTTTTGAAACAACTGATAAGAAAAACATATTTTATGATTCTTATGCTTCTCAAAAAACCTATAAGATAGATTATAAAGAGTTAAAAAAACTTGCAACAACTGAAGAATTAAAAAATATTCTGAATAAAGTGGAAAATGAAAATGTGCCTCAGGTACAAGCTATTTGGCTAGAGCATTTTTTTGAAAAAGCTCGTTGTCCAAAATGCGGTGGTAAACTTGGACATTTAAATCAGAAGGTTACTTGTGAAAAATGTGATTTTAAAACAAAGTTTTAACTTAAAAAGTAAATGAAATTCCTTTTAGCTCTCCAAATAATAATAGACTTGATATGATGTAACCAGCGATTGCACCACCGCATAGACATGGAAGTCCTGCCTGTGGTTTTCCCCTCATTACATAAATCATGAGAATCGAGAATCCTACAAGTGTTCCTATCATTACAGATATTGCAATCGGTAGTCCATTTGGTATATTGTTGTATGCTGCTGCTACTAATATTCCTGGCATCACAATATCTCCTAGTCCCATAAAAAAAGCGTCTCTTTCATCATTATCTTTTATTTTTTCTTTCAGGCTTTTTGTTTCTTTAATTAAAGAATAGTTTCTAACCTTAGGAACTACTAGAAGAACTGGAAGTTTGAGATCCATAACTGTATCTGCTAAATCAATCATATGCTTGGTTTTGTATACAGATATTGCATCATATATTGCAAGTGCGATTAAAAATATGATAATAAGAAATATTCCAAGAGACATACCAAATATTGCTATCGCACCTGTTCCAATAATAATTCCACTTATATCTATTATATACCATTCAGGATATTTATATAGGATTATTATAAGAGCTAATGCAAGAAATATTGAAGTTATCAATGCAACTGAAAATGAAATATAATATTCTGATGAAACATTAAATCGAATTGAGTATGAAACAGGTAGCAATAGTTTGATAAATGGGTATATTACATAAGCTGCGGTATAACCTATTGCACCAAGAATTATAATTTGAATTATTGATTTCTTCCAAAACTTTGCAATAAAAAGAATAACAAGTGTAAAAACCATGAGTATTACAAATATATAAATAATGTTTACAGGATCATTAGGATCTTCAAAAGCAGGTTTAACTCCTGCTTCTTCAAATGGTGCTGTCGATAGAATTGCAAGTCCATGAATTAAGACAAATAAACATCCCATGAATATCACTGGTATTAAATCTTTAAATTCTATTTTTTTATCATCAGTCATTATAGTTTGCGGAAATACTTTAAGTCATATTTAACGGGTTTGATTTAAATTTTATTTTTTTTAAAAATAGATGATATAATAAATAAAAATAAAATATAGAATTAGCATTCCTACACCTTCAATTCTTGAAATAATATTTCTTGTATAAATTATTGGAATCATTAAAACAGATACAATCATTAAAATCAGAAGCAGATCAAGTGATGCAACAGCAGATAAAGGAATAAATAAAGCTGCACAACCAAGTATTAATAACATATTGAAAACATTTGAGCCTAATACATTTCCAACAGCAATGTCTGATTCTCCTTTATAAGCTGCAACAGCTGATACAACTAATTCTGGAAGAGATGTTCCAATTGCTACTATCGATAGAGCAATAAAAAATTGAGATACACCTAGTAATGCTGCAATAGTTACTGAAGATTCAATTAGAAGCCAAGCACCTCCAACAACTCCTATTATTCCAAGAATAATAAAAATTATATTTTTTATGGTTCCATCTGTTTTAGGTTTTTTCTCTTTATTTCTTTCTTTTCTAGCGCAATGTATAAAAAACCATATAAAAAGTCCAAATAATATTAAAAATAATATTCCTCCATATCTATGATATTTATCAAGTAAATTCAGGTATGATGCTACAAGTAAAACACCTGTTGCACCTATCATAATTGGTAATTCTCTTTTAATAATACGACCTTGAATATTAATAGGACGAATTATTGCGCTTATTCCTAAAACAAGTAAGAGATTTGCTATACATGAGCCTATAATATTTCCCAGTGAAATATCTGAATTGTTTTCTGCAGCAGCACCAACTGATATTGCAAACTCAGGAGCGGATGTTCCAAAACCAACAAGGATTACAGATATTATTAACGTAGAAATCCCGATTTTTGCTGCTGTTTTTACAGTACCATCAACAAGAATATCTGAGCCTTTATAGAGAAGAATAACTCCAACAATAAATGCAGGAATTGCTAGATATTCATAACCACAAAGAAACATATTGAGTCGTAAATAAAATGACTGTATTTATAACTAAGGAAAAGAAAAATGTAGGATTTGTTTTTATTAATATTAGATATAACGAAATTATTATTTTCTAATATAACAAAGTTTTTGTACATAACTTAATTAAACCAATCATTGACTATGTCAGAAGGAAGTATTACATTTATTGGTTTAGGACTAAATGATGAAACAGATATTTCTATAAAGGGTCTTAATGAAATAAAAAAGTGTAATATAGTTTTTGCAGAGTTTTATACAGCAAAACTTGTTGGCAAATCTATAGAAAAAATTGAAAAAACAATAGGTAAAAAAATCCAAGTTTTAGATAGAGCCGAAACAGAGAAAGGAGATAATATAATCAACTCTGCAAAAGTTAATAATATTGCTTTTTTAACAGCTGGTGACCCGATGACTGCAACAACTCATATAGATCTTAGACTAAGAGCTGAAAAAGAAGGAATTAAAACTCATATAATTCATGGAAGTAGTGTCGTTACAGCAATTCCAGGTCTTTTAGGACTTCAAAATTATAAATTCGGAAGGACAACAACACTTGCATATCCTGAAAAAAATTATTTTCCAACAAGTCCTTATGAAGTAATCAAACAAAACAAAGAAAGTGGTATGCATACACTTATTTTACTTGATATTCAAGCAGATAAAAACCGTTTCATGACCGCAAATGAAGGGATTGATTTCCTCTTAGAAATGGAAGAAATAAAAAAGGAAAATATAATTAGTGAGAATAGTTTGATTTGTATTGTTGCAAGAGCTGGATCAGAAACTCCTATTGCTCTATCTGGTATAATCAAAGAATTAAAAGAAAGAGATTTCGGACCACCTCTTCATTCTCTTGTTGTTCCTGGAAGATTACATTTCATGGAACTTGAGGCATTACATGTACTTGCACAATTACCTACACAACATTTTAATAAATTACAAAAACTATTATAACCCCAGGTTGCATTATTTGCAATTACTAGGGGATATGTGATGCCACAAAAACAAGATATTGTCGGATATATTTATGGAGATGTAGGTTCTACAGAATTTAATTTTGCTGTTAATGGACATACTATAAAAAAATTTGATTTTATTTATGCTCCACATAAAGAAGGAAATATGCTAGCGCAAATTATGGATATAAGAGAAATATCTGATCTAAAGTTTGATGATGCAACAACAATGATGCACACAGGTGAAGTTCCAAATATTAAAACAAGTCTTTCTGCATTTGCAGATGTTATAGGATATCGTGATAGAAAAGGCCTTCTTCAATCTCCAAGAACTCCTTTTCAATCAGGTGCTGCTATACTGCGG
>CAZVNH010000041.1:0-4726 GCA_964628575.1 uncultured Thermoplasmatales archaeon
ATTTATAGAGATTAGAGATGAATATGCTTACTTTTACACAAAAAAAATATCAGGACCTGGAGGCCTTCCAATTGGAACACAGGGAAATGTATTATCATTGATTGAAAATAACAATTCTTTACTTGCAACATGGTATATAATGCGAAGAGGCTGTAAACCAATATTTGTGTTAAAAGATGATAAAATGATTAAAAAAATAAATTTATTTTCTGAAAATTGGAATATTCATAATCAGAGAATAATAAAGTTAAAAGAAGAAAATATTAATAGCATAGCTGAAAAAAACAACTGTTATGCAATTGTTACAGGACATATAATAAATAATATTTCAAACAAAGAAATTGATGAGATTAAGGATTTAAAAAATAAATTAAAAATACCAGTACTAACACCACTTATTTCTATGGATGAAAAAGAAATAACTCAAAAAAACAAGGAGAGAGGAATTATATAATGAATATAATAATATTTGGTGCAGGTGCAATAGGTTCATTATTTGGAGGATTACTATCAAAAAACAATAAGGTCATATTAATTGGAAGGAAAAAACATGTACAAGAAATAAATTTAAAAAATCTAAAGATTATTGGAAAAACAAAAAAAGAAATCAAACTACAAGCATATGAAGATGTTAATAAAGTAACAAAAGCAGATCTAATTATATTAACAGTTAAATCTTATGATACAGACAATGCATTAAAAAAACTAAAGTCGTTAATAACTGATAAAACTATAATAATGTCGTTGCAGAATGGTCTTGATAATATAGAAAAAATACAAAAACATGTTAGTAAAAATCAGATAGTTGTTGGAATTACAACACATGGAGCAATATTTGAAAAATCAGGTTTGATAAATCATACAGGAATTGGAAAAACAACTATTGGTGAATTAAACGATAAAAAAACAAAAAGAATAATTGAAATCGCAGAAATATTTAACGAAGCTGAAATTAAAACAACAATAAACTCAGACATTAAAGATGAGATATGGATTAAAGCAATAATAAACTCGAGCATTAATACTCTAACAACCTTCTTCAACTGCAAAAATGGTTATCTTTTAGATAATCCTATACTTGAAAAACTCGTTGAAAAGATATGTATCGAATCAACAAATGTTGCTAAATCTGAAGGATTTAAATTTGATGATTTTACTATGATAAAAAAAACAAAAGAAGTAATTAATGACACTAGTGATAATTATTCATCAATGCTTCAAAGCATTCAACAAAAAAAGAAAACAGAAATCGACTCAATCAATGGAAAAATTATAGAAATTGGAAAAAAAAATAATATTGATTTAACGCTTAATGAAATATTAACATGTCATATTAAATCAATAAGTTGAAAAGAGTGATTGTATGAAAATATTTGTAACAAGAAGAATTCCAGAAAAAGGATTGAATATATTAAGAAAACACCATGAAGTTGAAATCAATCCAGAAAATAGAGTACTTACAAAGGAAGAAATAATAAACGGTGTCAGAGGAAAAGATGGACTACTTTGTCTTCTGACAGATCAAATAGATGAAGATGTAATCAAAGTCGAACCAAAACTAAAGATGATAGCAAGTTACGCAGTAGGATATGATAACATCGATGTTAAAGCAGCTACAAAAAGAAAAATTCCAGTAAGTAACACACCAGGAGTTTTAACAGATGCCACATCTGAAATGGAATGGGCTCTATTATTTTCAACAGCTCGCAGAACTGTAGAGGGTGATAAATTCACACGATCTGGAAAATTTCAGGGATGGGATCCAATGCTTCTTCATGGAATGAGTATTGCAAATACAACTTTAGGTATTATTGGTGCTGGAAGAATTGGAACTGCTTTTGCACTGAAGAGTAAAGGATTTAATATGGCTGTTTTATATGTTGATGAAAGAAAAAATGAGATTTTAGAAAAAGAACTTAATGCAAAAAAAGTAACTATTGATGAATTACTCAAACAATCGGATTTTATATCGCTACATGTACCATTAATTTCAACTACACATCATCTTATCGGTGAAAAAGAGCTAAAAATGATGAAAAAAACAGCGGTTTTGATAAACACATCTCGAGGACCAGTTGTTGATGAAAAAGCACTTGTGAAAGCATTAAAAAATAAATGGATTTTTGGCGCAGGTCTTGATGTTTATGAAAATGAACCAATTATAACTAAGGAATTAATAGATTTAGATAATGTTATACTTCAGCCACATTCTGCATCAGCTACAACGGAATCTAGAACTAAAATGGCTGTAATTGCAGCTGAAAACATGATAGAAGGATTAAAAGGTAAAATTCCTCCTAATTGTGTAAATCCTGAGATTTATAAAAAAGATTAAAGAGTAAACGTCCAAACCTCTGGTTCATTAGGTAAGTCTTCTTTATCAATTTCTATTTCATTACCTACGGGTAAAACCTTGTAAGGATTTTGCTCAAGGAATGGTTCAATTCCTGCAATAGGAAGCGAAAGCCCTCCGATTTTATAATGCATAGGAACAATTATCTTAGGATTAATCTTTTTAATAACATTCCACGCTTGTTTATCATCAACTGTAAATGTTCCACCAATAGGCACAAATAAAACATCAACTTCACCAATCTTTTCAATGGACTCATCATCAAGATCATGACCAAGGTCCCCCAAATGACAAAATTTAATACCATCCATTATGAACTTATACATGATGTTTTCACCACGTTTTGCACCCTTTACTTCATCATGAAAAGATTCAATACCTCTGATTTCCACTTCATTAATATTACGTTTTCTTTCATCAGTTACAACTCTTGAATCATGTTTTTCAACTGTTTTCACACTATTATGATCATAATGATCATGTGAAACAAGAATAACATCTGCTTCAACAGTAGGTGCTGGTATCCCTATCGATTTACCATCATGTGGATCTGTTACTAGTGTAATATTGTTTGTAATCTCCCAACATGCATGACCATGCCATCTTATCTGCAACATACTATTTTTCCTCCCCGAATATCTCGTCTATAACGCAGAATCATTATAAAAGAATTATGGCCTAAGACGACCAAGTTTAATATAATCAATTTTTTTATTATTAATTCTTGCAAAAACAATTTCTTTATTTACAGAGTGAGCCAGTCTTACTGCTCGACTTATTTCATCCCAAATACTTTTAAAGTTTTTATTTACAACATTTATGAGATATTCGGCATGTGTCTCACTTGGTCTTTTAGTATATGCTCTAAAATGAGCACCAAACTTAAAACCAGTTTTTACAATAAGACCACGTTTTTTCAAATCTTTAAAAACAAAAAGCCTTAAGTCGATATCTTTCTGAGATTTCAATATCTTTTCTCTGAACTTTTTTAAGGATAATTTTTCGCTAATAGCCTTATCTTTTATATCGACTACTCCCTTTTCCATAAGATATAATGATTCAACTAAAGAAAGCTGAAGGCCGTTTCCAAATGGTTTTCCATAAAACTCTTTTTCAAGAAGATTTTTTGATAATTTTTCATTAAAAATAACTACCCTGTTTTCTAAGAGAATTCCTGTGTCTTTTGAAAATTTATGTTTTTTTATTTTCCCTTTGAGCTCCAATAATGAGACATCATAATAAGTAATATCACCTTCTTCATCGACAATTGCATACCATAAATCACCATTTTTTTCGGTTGATTTTTTTATTAAATTTTTTGTTTTTACAATATTAAAAGTATATCGCTCTGAAAATACACATATATAATAAGGTTTGCTATCCTCTTTTTCTTCTATATATAAATCAAAATCTTTTTTATCATTAAGTTTTACAGCAAAGCCTCTATAACGTAGATCTCTGAAAACAAGATATTTAACCTCAAAATTTGGAATTTTTTCAGTAGCAAGTTTAATCAAATCTTTAAAACTTACTTGTTTTTTATTAGAATAAATATTTATTTTTTTATCACCTAATAAAAAAACTCCTTCAATTAGATTCAATTCTAATTGATTGTCTTTAATTGTTTTTCCAAAATTACTTTTATTATATAGTCTTCCTACATCTTTTGATTTTTTAACAATTATCTTGTCTTTTATAAGATCTCCTGTCATTTGCATAATTAATGGTGTAAATCAGACGTCTTATTTGTTTTTTTTGTAATAATCTCTAATACTTCTTGGGATCTTTCCATCTGGATATATCATAGTAGTTTTTCTTTTTGGTTTTGATTCTTTAACCTTATGATCTTTTTCTTTTGGACTATAGATTCCACCTATAATTAAACCGATTCCTATACCTGCGATGATTCCAAGTGTTATTAATGAAATTAAAAAACCAAAATGCTCAAACCAGTTTATTTCTTCTGGTGTTTTTGTTTCAACTATTCCAACATATCGTGAGGAGGTTATTCCTGTATTAATATTTGTAATATCAAGAACTCCTGCAATTGTTCCACTATATTTATAATAGTTTAATGCTGATTCATAACTTGATTCATTACTAAGACTTTCTGCGAATTCATAGTAGCTTACTGCAAGTACAGGCTCGATTCCTTGTCCTCTAGCTTTTGCTATATTAGTACTTGCCCTTTCTCTTGTATAGTCTATTTTTTCTTCAGCACTTGTTCCTATGAGTTCGATTGCTACATTTGCTTTGATAAGAGCATCAAGTGCTTCAAAAAGTGCTGCTGCTGGACGATTATTATCAAGGTCATCTCTTGATGTTTCTAATAATTGTTCTGCTTCGTTCAAGTATTGAGTAGAATAGACATAA